>JBBSAN010000449.1:0-6080 GCA_038252265.1 Chloroflexia bacterium | reverse complement strand
CTACGCTGCGCTCTGGATGACAGTGGGGGTGGGCACACACAGGTGGGCTGCGGAGGGGAAATATACCCATAAATTGGCCCGGCGGGGCTTTGCGCTAAACGGGTAGCCCTGCTATAATACGCCGCATGATCCTGCCTCTCGACAACCACGAACTGCTCCTCCTCGGCTGGGCCGTGGTCCGTGCCCTGCTCATCTTGCTGGTCGCGCTGATCGGCGGGCGGCTGCTGCGGGGCTACCTGTTGCGGCTAGGGATGCGCAAGCGGATGAATGTCAACGTCGCGGCGCTGGGCGGCAACCTGGTGCAGGTGGGGCTGATCACCCTCGCCATCGTCATCATCCTGCCCATCTTCGGCGTCGATTGGACCGCGCTGGTCACCCTGGTCGGCGCGGTGGGGCTGGCCGTCTCGCTGGCCTTTCAGGACCTGCTGCGCAACTTCATCGCCGGGATCTATATCCTGATCGAGCGCCCGTTCACCCTCGGCGATAAAATCACCGTCCAAACCTCCCCGGCGATCGTCGGCACCGTGCAGAGCATCGAATTGCGGATCAGCACCCTCCGCACCGAAGACGGCGTGCTGGTCGTCGTGCCAAATAACACCCTCTTCAGCACACCGATCACCAACCACACCGCCGTCAACCTGCAACGCGATGTGATCCGCCTCAGCCTGACCGACGCCGACCTGGGCGAGGTGCGCCCCCGGATCAATGCGGTGTTGGCTGCCTTCCGCGATGTGGCCCCCAGCCCCGGCCCCAGCATCACCGTGGAAGAAGCCTCGCCCACCGTGCTCAAGCTGCGCGTCGAGTTCTGGACGGCACCCCGGCTGGAAGCCACGCTGGCCCCACAGATCATCATCGCCCTGCGCGAGGCGTTTCCCAGCGCCGAGGTCACGGTGGTCTCGTGAGGCGGCAATGGCGATGAAGCTGGGCATCCTGGGCGGCACCTTCGACCCGATCCATCTCGCCCACCTGATCCTGGCCCAGGCCACCGCCGACCACCTGGGGCTGGATCGGGTGCTGTTTGCCCCCGCCGGGGTGCAACCGCTCAAGCGCGACCGCCCGACCACCCCCGCCGTCCACCGCGTAGCGATGGTCGAAGCGGCGATCGCCGACAACCCGCGCTTCGCCCTCTCCCGCGTGGACATAGACCACCCCGGCCCCTCGTATACCGTGGACACGCTGGACCGGCTGCGGGCCACCTGGGGGCCGGATGCCGCCTTCTGGTTCATCATCGGCCTCGACTCGCTGGCAAGCCTGCTGGCCTGGCGCGACCCGGCGGGCATCCTGGAACGCACCCGCCTGGCCGTCGCGCCGCGCCCCAGCATCACCGTCGATCTCGCGGCGCTCACCGCACGGCTGCCCCGGCTGCCCGATCAACTCGACTGGGTGCCCGCCCCGCTGATCGCGATCAGCGCCAGCGATCTGCGTGCCCGCGCCGCTGCCGGGCAGTCGTTGCGCTACTTCGTCCCCGACCCGGTGCGCGCCTACATCACCGCCCATGACCTGTACTCGCCCGGTGCCACCCCGCCCGATCCCGCCTGATCCCGCAGGCCGGGTGTAACGCCGTCCTACGGGATTACGTAATGTATAATGGGTTTAGAACACACCCGATCATACGGGACAGTAGTGTGGAGGAAGTTAGAGGAGGAAATAGATGGATAGCGACACACGCAAACTCGATCCGCAGGATGCCGCGCGGGTCACAGGCAACCCGGCAGCGCCGCAACCCATGTCCGAGATGCCCCGCTCACTCACCACCCCGATGCCACCGATCGCCCCGGTGCCGCCCGTCGCCACCACGCCCCCCGGCAACGGCACCTACCCGTCGCCCACCGTGGCTCCGCGCCCGGTGGCCGCCCCGATGTTCGCCAGCAATAGCAACATCATCCCGTTCGTGCTGATCGTGCTGGGTGCCCTGCTCTTGTTCACCCCGCTCAACCTGGGCGACCTCTTCGGCTCAGCCATCGTGCTCATCATCGGCCTGGTCTTCCTGTACGTCTACGGCCAGCAGGGGCGCAACGTCGGCTTCTTGATCCCCGGCGCGATCATGACCGGCCTCGGCCTCGGCATCGTCGCCGAAGCGGCCACCGGGATGCATGGCCTGGTGCCGCTGGGCCTAGGCCTCGGCTTCTGCGCCATCTGGTTTATGCACCGCATCTTCTGGTGGGCCTTGATCCCCGGCGGCATCATCGCCCTGTCCGGCTTGAAGGATCTGGCGGCCAGCGATGACGGGCTGGGGCAGATGATGAGCGACATGGGGTTGCACGGCGGGAGCTGGTGGCCGATCGTGCTGGTCGGGGCCGGAATCTGGCTGGTCCTCTCGCGTAACAACCGGGTGAAGCGCTAACGAACTGTGCATGGTTGTCCATAACATGGGGTGGCAGCCGCCACCCCTTTGCGCTGCCCCATCCATGAAGTCGCCGGGCATATTTCTTGCTCTCCTGGCAAACACCACGCGGCACATCGCCCCTGGCGGGGGCACCCACCCACGCGATGATGCGGTCACACAAAGGAGACACAGGATGAGCGATCAAGATCAATCCCCGGCAGCAGACCAGGCCGCCGATACCACCGACGATGCCACGATGAGCGGCAGCCCTAAAGGCGGGAACACCAGCCCGGCGGGCGCGACCGGCCCGGGCCGTTACGGCGGCGCGGAAGCGGCTGATGATGCCCATGCCCTAGAGACGGACACCACCCCCAGCAGCGGCCTGGACCCGATGGGCGGCCCCGGCGCAGGCGCGGGCCAGGATGTCGGCGGAGCCGATGCTATGTCCACCCACGGCGGCCCCAGCACCATCACTGGCGAGGCGGAAACCAGCGCGGGAGACGAGGCCGCCCCCTCGATGAGCGAGCGGACCCAGGCCGGAGGCGACGGCGGCGACGGCGAAGTCTATTAAGCAGCAAAAACGGGAGCCGGTTCCCGCAGGAACCGGCTCTGCCGTGCAACCAGAGGAGGCCCCGATGAGCGACAGCGATCCTGATACCCCGGACGTTGACCAGACCACGCCCGCCCCGCCGCTCCCCCCCAACCAGCCCGATGCGATGTCGGGCAGCGATGGGAGCAACTGGACCAACCCCCACCCGGAACTGGACCCGATTGAGCCGCACACCCACCCCCCCGGCGACCCCACGCGCCTCCTTCCCAGCACCGACGCCGCCGACGTGCAAAGCGCCGCCCAGACCCGCGACGCGGTCCATCACCGCGAAGGCACCCACTAAGCCCGCCGGTCCCTACTGCGAAAATGAGGAGTGCGCCGGTCGCCTGCGGCACGGCGGGCAACCGCTGCCCTGTATCGCACCACCAAACCGGGGGGCAGGCGCGGTTGCGCCTGCCCCCCGTTTTATAGTCGCAACGACCTCAGTTCACCGGTCCACGGAAAAGGATAAGCCCCGACGGTTGGGCGGACCGCCGGGGCTTTCCAAAGGAGGAAAGTTCTTCTGCATAGTATAACGCTTCACCCCTGCCATCGCTTCCATCCCCTTCCGCGACTTTTCAAACCAATTTTTGTGATGCGTGATGCGTGATGCGTGATGCGTGATGCGTGATGCGTGATGCGTGATGCGTGATGCGTGATCGAGGGTGAGGGATCAGGGATCAGGATCGGGATCAGGATCAGAACGACGCAATACGCAATACGCAATACGCAATACGCAATACGCAATACGCATCACGCATCTCGTTATGATAAAATAGGGGCACAGGCCACACAGGGCCTGATCGTGAAGGAGACAACACCCGTATGCCGGATACCGAGTTGCGCGCCGCAGCCGAGCGGGGCCAGGACGCGATGATCGAGTTTGCCCAGCGCCTCATGCGGACCCCCAGCCTGTCGGGGCAGGAGCGGGCCGTGGCCGACCTGGTGCTGGCCGAGATGCAGGCGCTGGGTT
The DNA here is from genome assembly GCA_038252265.1 of Chloroflexia bacterium. Classification (GTDB taxonomy): domain Bacteria; phylum Chloroflexota; class Chloroflexia; order QHBQ01; family JAICKM01; genus JBBSAN01. Next base: position 2,192 of record JBBSAN010000449.1, on the reverse strand, counting down.
ATGACGAAGCCTGGCGCGACGAGGCAGGCAATGTGATTGGCCGCATCCGCGCCACCACGCCCGGCGGCCCGCGCCACCGCATCATGTTCAACACCCACATGGACCATGTCGACGTGGGCGACCCTGCCGCCTGGCCTTACCCGCCCTACGATGCCACCATTGCCGACGGCGCACTATGGGGGCGCGGGGCCAGTGACCTCAAAGGCCCGCTCGCCTGCCAGGTCCACGCCATCGCCGCGCTCAAGCAGGGCAGCCGCCCCATCCCCAACGACCTCTATGTCACCGCCGTGGTGCAGGAGGAAGTAGGCGGGCTGGGGGCGCGGCAACTGGCCCCCGCCGTCCCGTGCGACTATTGCATCCTGGGCGAACCGACCACCAACCGGATCATGCACGGCCATCGCGGGCGGGTGGAACTGGCGGTGGTGTTCCGGGGCCGCTCGGTCCATGCCAGCGTGCCGGGAACCGGGATCAATCCGCTCTATGCGCTGGCCCGGTTCCTGCAAGGGCTGGAGGTGTCGCCGATGGTCGAGGACCCGGCGAACCCTGGCCTGGGGCCGTCCAGCGTGGCCCCCACGTTGCTGGGCACCGACCAGACCAGCAGCAACGTCATTCCCGCCGAAGTGAGCCTGGTCCTCGACTGGCGCAACGTCCCATCCGAGACGGAGGAAGCGATTGTCCATAAGCTCCAGGGATTGCTGGATCGCAGCCTGATCCCTGGCGCGCAGGGGCGGGTTACCCCCACGCCACGGGTGCTGACCAGCTACACCGGCGTCACCGTCTCGCAAGGGGCGGTCAGCCCCTCGTTCGGCACCCCCGCCGACCACCCGCTGGTGGTCGATGCCCACCGCAGCCTGAGCGCCGCCCTGGGCCGCGATATCCCCGTGGGGCTGTGGCCGTTCGCCACCGACGGCGGGCACTTTGTCGCCGCCGGGGCCACCTGTATCGGATTCTCGCCCGCCTGGGAAGAAGTGATCCACACCGTCGATGAACGGATCAGCCTGGCGCTGATGGTCGAAGCCTTCGCCGGATATCAGGCGCTGGCCCTGGAGTTATGAGCGATGAGCAATGAGCAATGAGCAATGAGCGATGAGCAATGAGCAATGAGGAACGAGGAACGAGGAACGAGGGATCAGCGATCAGAGGAAACACCAACCCCCAACCCCTAACGCCTAACCCCTCATTGCTCATCGCTCATCACTCATTGCTCGCTAGAGGAGGAACGATGAACCTGGATATTGACACAAGCATTCGCTTTGCGGATGGGGAAGAGGCCGGACGGATCGCCCGCGTGGTGCTGGGGCCCGACGGCAAAGAGGTGCAAGCTGTGGTGATGACCACCTCCGAACTGGTCAGCCGCGATGTGGTTGTGCCTGCCGACAAGCTCACGATGGTCGAGGGTGATGTCATCCAGATCAATATGGACCCCGACGCGATCAACGATCTGCCCAGCTATTCGCAGACCGAACTGGCGGGGGACCCCGGCGAATGGACCAGTCCCAACGCCTACGCGCCCGGCATGGCCGATGCCGTCTGGCCCGCCAGCGAGCTGACCCCGATCTTGCCCCGCACCGATTATGAGAACGTGCCCGAAGGCAGCATCGTCGTCAGCGAAGGCACGCGGGTCATGTGTGTAGACCGCACCGTGGGCGTGGTCGATGAAGTGGTGGCGGACGAAGACGGCCAACTGCTCGCCTTCATCGTCCGCCCCGACGACGAGTCCGCCCCCGACTTGCGCGTGCCGATGGAACTGGTCTACCGCACCACCGGCGACCTCGTCTACCTCAATTGCAAGTACGCCGAATTGTCCGATTATGCCGAGGCGTTGGTCGAGGAGAACGAAGAGCCGGAACCGCGCCCGCTGGTCTAACGCATCCCTGGTCTGGCAGACAACATTAGCCCCTTTTGGAAAGACGGTCGCGGCAGTGTAACCCGCCTCCGTATAGCCAGAAGGGGCCGCTTTGATCGCGCGCTGTCATCGTCCACGTTCTACCCGCCACACCTGCCGGGAAGACCACGCACCCGCCCTGCCTGCCCCTGCTGCCCCTTTGCGCCCACCTGCCCACGGTGCGCGGTGGGGATGGCGCGACCTCAGACGTGCTATACGGCCCTCTAGCACGAATTCCGCCGCGATGCGCCGGTAGAACTGTCATCGTGGCGTGGCACAGGAGTAGTGGACATGCGCGCATTTCGTT
>JBBSAN010000448.1:0-6086 GCA_038252265.1 Chloroflexia bacterium | reverse complement strand
GCGGGCCGAAGCGGTGCTCCAGGAACTGGAAGCGGGCGGCATGAAAGAGCGCCGCCGCGCCGTCATGCAAGACCTCCCCGCCGGAGCCGCCGCCGCCCCGACTATGCAACTCTCCCTCTTCGGCGGCGGCCCCGACCCCCTCGTCACCGAACTCCGCGACCTCCGCGTAGACGACATGACCCCCATCGAAGCCCTGAGCAAGCTCTACGAACTGCGCCAGAAAGCGCGGGACAGCGGCGGGGGGCAGTAGGCAGCAGGCAGGGGGCAGATCGCAACTCAGCATTCCGTGGCCCCCAGACACACAAAGAACGCACCTATAGCAAGGGATAAACAACGGCAGGTGGGTAACAAAAGCTGTCATCCTGAGCGCAGCGAAGGATCTTGTCGGGGCCACCAAAGTGTTATCGAAGATCGGGATCTTGCCCTCAGCACCACGCGCCGCCAAGAAGATCATTCGCGGCGCTCTGGTTGACAGCGGGGGTGGGGCAAGCTTGACAGCGTGGTGACCAATACGACAAGACAGCCTACGCAGGATGCCGGGTTCCTGCAATATAGCTTTCCTACAGCCGTGATTAGACACTTGCCCTCGCTCCGGCTTCATGCTATCATAGCACCGTGCAAACCCATCCGCCACCAACCCCCAACCCCCAACCCCCAACCCCCACCCCGCCCTGGCGCGACCATGTGATTATCTGCGGCCTGGGCAACCTGGGCGTGCGCATCTACACCCAGTTGGACCAGATGAGCATCCCCCTGGTGGTGGTGGATGCGACGCCCGATCTCCAGTGGCAGGACCGGGTGCGAGCGGGGGGCGACCGGCTGATCGTGGGCGACGCCCGCCAGTCCGAAGTGCTGGAGCGGGCCGGGATTGCCACCGCCCGCGCCCTGATCACCACCTTTGACGACGATCTAGTGAACCTGGAAACCGTGCTGGATGCCACCCGGCGGCGGCCCGACCTGCGCGTGGTCATGCGCTTCTTCAACATCGACCTGGCCCCCAGCATCGGCGCGGCCCTGCCCAATGTCACCGTGCTCAGCCTCTCGGCCCTCGCCAGCCCCGCCTTTGTCGTCGCGGCTACCGACCCCTACGCCCACAACGCGATGATCATGGATGACGGGGTGATCACCATTGATGAAGTCCCGGTGCCCCATTCCGGCACCCTGGAACGCCTGATCGTCGGTACCGGAGTGGCGTTGGCGACCCGGCACGGCGACGAGGCGGCGCGCCTCTTCCCCCCGATGAGCGAGTCGGTCGCTCCCGGCGACTGGGTCACCATCATTGGCCCCGAACACCGGCACCCCGCGCTGGAAACACCCACGCAGACGGTGCGCCCCTCCCGCCGCCGCACCCCCGCCCGCCCGCGGCTGAGTGGGACGCGAACCCTGCTGCGCAGCCTCGACCGGGCGCTCTACATCACGCTGGGGCTGCTGGCCGTCGTGATCGTGCTCAGCGTCGGCCTGTTCGCCATCGCCAAGGGGATCACCCCGCTGGACGCGCTCTTCCTCGTCTTCACCGTGATCAGCGCCACCGGGGTGGGCGGGTCGGGCGTGCAAAACGATCCCGACTGGATCAAGATCTACGTCATCATCCTGATGATCTTCGGCACGGCGGTGCTGACCATCGTCTATGCCTTTGTCACCAATTACATTGTCAGCATCAAGCTGAGCGGGCTGCTGGGGCAACAGCCGGTAGCGCTGGAGAACCATATCGTACTGTGCGGGGTGGGCACGGTGGGCTACCGGGTGCTGACCGGATTGCAGGAGCGCGATGAAGATGTCGCCGTGCTGGAAAAAGACGCGGCGAATCGCTTCTTGCCGCTGGTACGCACCGGCAAAAAGACCTATGTGATGATGGGCGACTCGTCTTTGCGCGATTCGCTGAATCTGGTCAATGTCGCCGCCGCGCGCTGCATCATCGCCGCCACCAGCGACGACATGGCGAATATCCAGACCGCCCTGAACGCCCGGCAGATCAACCCGCGCATCCGGGTCATCCTGCGGACTTTCGACCTGCGGACGGCCCAGCAGGTGGCGCACACCTTCGGCTTCGAGGTGGCCCTCAGCGCCAGCGCCCTGGCCGCCCCGACCTTCGTCTCGGCGGCGCTGGGGCAGATGGTGGGCCAGGCCTTCCCCCTGGGCGAGCAGGCCCTATCCGTGGCGCGGCTCCCGGTGCTGCATGACAGCCCGGCGGTGGGCACCACCCTCGCCGCGCTGCTCGATGGGCTGGGTGCCCGTGCCCTGGCCTATATCCCTCCGGGCGAGCTGGCCCAGTACCGGCCTCGCCTGACCAGTACCCTCCATCCGGGGGGCGTGCTCGTGGTGGTCGCCACCGATGGGGCATTATACCGGCTCCGGGCACGGCTGGCCGGAGCGGACCCCGAGGATGCCGTGCACGATCCCGCCGCCCTCCTGCTCCAAGCACAGGATAGCGACTGACCCGGTGGGGCAACAAGCGTGCCTGTCTCGTTGGCTGCCAGGCGTGGGGTGCGGCCAATAGTTTTGCAGCCCGGATCAGGCGGCGCGGTCGGGCCGGGCCCGCCCAATGGGGCTGTGGCGCCAGGGATGCCCTGGCCCCGGTTTGCCGTTGACCACGGCAGCGCGGGTGCGCGCCTGCTCCCGCTCCGCCCACACCTGGTCCACGATCCCGCCCCCACCCGCCCCGCCTGCTGGCGGGACGCGCCGCCCGCCGGTGGCCTGCTCGGGTGCTCCCCCCGGCGGGCCACCCGGCGTGGCGGTCTCACCCCGGCCCCGCCGCGCCCGCTGGTCCCCCGCTTGGCGCTGGGTGATCACGCCCCAGGCTTCCCCCCAGCGATCATTACAGCCCGCAGTCCGCAAGGCCAGCAGCGGGTTCAGCGCCCCCACCCCCCCGCCCATCCCCGCCCCTTTCAACCGTGCTTCCACCACCACTTTGTTCGCGCTCTCGACCAGCCCACTGCCCACCGGCCAGCCGGCTGCCGCAAACTCGGGATACGCCAACTGCGCCGCCCGCCGCTCTAAATACCCGACCTGCTCGGCCAACGCGGCATTCGCCGGGTGGGCGGCGGTCAACTCCGCCAACGTCTCCCACAGCGGGCCGGGACCCTGCGCTTGCAACTGACCCGCCTGCTCCCGCTGCCACGCTTGCGCGGTCGGACTCCCCTCACCCCAGACCGCCCCCGCCAGCCGTCCCAGATGTTCCACTACATGGGGCAGGTCCAAGATCCGCACCGCATCCGGGCGATGGTAATCCAGAAAGCGTTGGATCCATACCGCCCCATCGGCCACGCCCGCCACCGCTGCCGCGCAGCGGACCCCGCGTCGGTGGAGTTCGACCACCGCTTGGCGGGTGAACTCCTCCGCCGGAGCGTGGCGCGAAAAATAGCTGCGGAGGGGGGCCGCTGGCCGCCCCGCCCCAGGCGGCGGGACCGGCACGACCGCGACCGTCTTCACCTCGACCCAGTCCCCCCGCTGCAAGCGCACCATCGCCCCATCCGCACTGACCTGGAGGCGGTGCGGACTATCGGGGCCAGGGTCAGCGGGTGGGGCGAGGGCGGGGGCGGCGGCCTCGTCGGCCGCCACCAGCGCGGCTCCCGCCGCTTCGGTCTGGCGGCGCACTGTTTCCCGACAGAGCGTCACGCCCGCAAAACAGGCCAGCAGGCGCGGCACTTGGCCGAAGGGGACCCAGGTGCCGAGATGGACGACCCATTCGTGCAGCAGGGGGGTGAAGTGGCCGGGGGGCAGGGCCAGTTCCTCATCGAGGGGGGAAAAGCCCCCGCCCACACTGGGCGCAGGTGCCATACTGGCGGGTGAGGGTGACGGGCTGATCATGGGGCCCGCGCAAGCGGCGGGTATGGGGTCCACGGGGGGTGAGGGGCTGCTGACAGGTGGGGCACAGAGCGGCTGGTCCGCCGGGGGGGCAGCGGCCCAGTCGGTGGCGGCACTCGCCAGCGCGCTGTCGGTGAGCATCTGAGCGCGTAAGCGGGCCAACCGGGTGTCGAGTTCCAGTTCGATCTCGCGGAAGGTGGCGCGGGGGTGCTGGGTCCGCCAGTCGCGCATCCCACTGAAGATGTCGGCGCTCAAGGTTTGCCAGGGATCATCGGGGGATTCAGCCATCGGGAGCCTCCAGAACGTAAGATGTCTGGCGATCCTACGCCACCGACGCGGAGCTGTCAAGTCTGCAAAACTATTGGGCGCACCCCCAGGCGTGTGGAAGTTTGACTTTCCCCTAATTTTCGGTTATGCTCACTATGCCTTAATATATATTCCCGCTCGGTGATTTTGATGGGACACCTGTGCTCGCGGGGTAGTCAGTCCAACCGTCCTGTTCTCGTCCGATCGTCTCCGGTCGCGGCCTGCGCCTGATTGAGGATTCTGTGCAGACTAAAAATTTACCAACCAACCCGACTGGCGCTGCCAGCCGTCCTCGACCCCTGTCCACCCTCCACCCTTCCGCCAAACGTTGGTCGCGCAAGCGCCGTCTCGGCACCGCCTTGCTCGTGTTCGTGCTGCTGCTCGGCAGCGGGGTCGGGATCATGAAAGTGTACGGGAATGAACTCCTGCCGCCGATAGTGGATGCGGCACGGTCGATCTTCGGGGTGGAAGCCGTCGCGCAGATCGAGTCCGATGTCTACGGCATGGCCGAGCAGTGGCGGCAAGTGCAGCGTGATTGGGGCATCGCGCCCAAAGTCGCCGCGCCCTGGGAAGTGAACACACCCACCCCCGGTGGGCCAGATGACACCGCCCTCGATCCGGCCCCTGCGGCTATTGGCGGGGGCACTAGCGGGGTTGAGGAGGCATTGCCCACAGCCCCCGCCGCCCCGCTCGCCGAGGATGTGCCGGCCACCGAGACGCCGACCGAAGTCGTCCCCACCGACACGCCGACCGAGACACCGGAGGCCACCCCCATCGGGATGCCGCCGCGTAGCTGGAGTGCCCCGCGCCCCACCGATACCGTCACGCCCACCGCCGCGCCCACGCGCACCCCCCGCCCCCGGAAGCCCAGCAGCACGCCGAGCGCCACCGCGCCACCGACGGAAACCCCGCTCCCGACCGCAGACGCCTATCCGAACGGGGCCGACCCGCTGACCGGGGAAGTGCCCTACCTGCCCGAAACGCCGTCGCTGACCCCGACGCCGACGGACACCCCGACCGACACCCCGACGTTGACGCCCACCGACACGCCGCTGCCCACAGAGGTACCGGCAACCCGCGCCCCGGCCCCAGCCGCAACCCGGCCTCCCGCGGCCCCGCCTGCCGCCGCGCCCACCAGCGCCCCGGCAGCCCCGCCCCCCTATGTGCCGCCCTCGGGCGGGCGTGGGCCTGCGGCCATCGCCCCGCTGATCCGGGATGGGGCGTTACCCGGCGAAGGGGTCTGGGTGAGTGACGGGCTGCCCGCGCCGCGCGGTGGCGGTGCCCCCGGCTTCTGGAAGACATTCCTGCGCCCCAACCCGGCGCGGCCTGATGCGATGGTCTATCTGGTGCGCTTCGATCCCAACCGCCTGGCCCTCCACATGGTCGCCGGTACCCAGGAGCCGGTGTCGGCCAACCCGGTACCGCGCACCGGGATGATCAGCGCGGGCGACATTCCGAACCTGGCCGCCGCGTTTAACGGCGGCTGGAAATCGGTCCACGGCGACTACGGGATGCAGGTGGACGGCACGCTGATCGCCCCGGCCAAGGCCAGCTCCATGACGCTGGTGCAAAGCTGGAGCGGGCGGCTGCTGATGGGACCGTGGAGCCGCGTTGGCGGGGGCGATCTCAAGAGCTTCCGCCAGAACTGCCCGCCGATGATCGATAACGGGCAGATTCTCGTCACCGGCCACACCACCAGCACCTGGGGCCTTTCGCTGCTGAACGAGATGTATGTCTGGCGCTCCGGCCTGGGGCAACTGCCCGATGGCAGCTTCATCTACGCCGCCGGGACGCCGCTCAGCGTGGACGAACTGGCCCTCGCCCTCCGGCGGGCCGGGGCGACCGAGGCGATGCAACTGGACATCAATAGTGCCTGGGTGCGCTGGGTCAACTACCAGCCCGACGGCAAGGGCAGTGCCCGCGCCAGCGGCCTCGTCCCGGCCATGTACGTCCCCTCCACCCAGTACCTCCGCCCG
>JBBSAN010000447.1:0-6086 GCA_038252265.1 Chloroflexia bacterium | reverse complement strand
TGATCCGGGTCTGCCCCCAGGTGGCCCCGCCGTCTGTAGAGCGCGCCGCGTTGATCTCGGCGTTGCCAAAGCGGGTCCAGGCGGCGTACATCGTGCCGTCGCGGGGGCCGCCGGTGGCATCGAAGGCGAGCCAGACCTTATCATCGAAGTGCGCCTGCGGAGGGGTGACCACCACCGGGGTGGTCCAGGTGTGCCCGCCATCGTCCGACCAGGCGCAGAACAACCCCCCGGTGCTGAAGTCGCGCGAGCTGGTCCAGATCAGGTAGGCGCGGCCATCGCGGCGGAAAAAGACGGTCGGGTCGGTGTCGGTGGGCAGGTCGGGGACCGGGCGGGGGAAGGGCTGCTCTTGCCAGGTGATGCCGCCGTCCGTGGTCGTGTCCAGGTAATTGCGCTCCGTGGCGCGGTAGTCCTTGAACACGACCACGGCGTTGTCGGCGTTCAGCGGGTTGACGGCAAGGGTCGTCTCGTGCTGGCCCGCGCCGCTGGTGTCCTGGGTGGCCCGGCGATCCGGTTCCCAGGTGAAGCCGAGCAGCAGGAGGAACAGCAAAGGCAGGAAGCGTAGCATAACGGTTTACTCACCACAGAGAACACAGAGAACACCGAGGGCTATTCCCTGTGTTCTCTGTGGTGAACGGATCAGCGCCGCGCCGGGGTCGAGCAGTTGGGGAAGAAGGCGGCTGCCGCGATCTTCGCCATCTGGCCGCGGGTGGCGTTGTTGTTCGGGCGGAAGTAGGGCCGGTTGGCCGGGGCCACGCACGGCTCCCCAGGGTTGCCACAGGGGTAGCCCTGGATGATGCCCCGCGCCGACATGCGTTCGATGGTGAGGTAGAACGTGCTACCGACCGCCACATCCTCGAAGGTCTGGCCGGTCGGCGTTTCGCTCCAGCCCGCCGCGCCGCTGGTGATCTTGGAGAGTTGCCCACGGGTCACGTTGTTGTTCGGGCGGAAGTACGGGCGATTGGTCGGGGCCACGCACGGCTCGAACGGCCCGCCGCAGGGGTAGCCGCCGATGATCCCGCGCCCGGCCAGCCGCTCGATCCACAGGGCGAAGGTGCTGCCGGGCGGGACATCCTCGAAGGTCTGCTGGCTGCTGGGGATGACATCGGCGAAGCCCGCCGACTCGGAGACAATCTTGGAGACCTGTCCACGGGTGACGTTGTTGTTGGGGCGGTAGTAGTTGCCGGGGCAGGGTTCGCCCGGCCCGCCGCAGGGGTAGCCGCCGACGATGCCGCGACAGGCCAGGCAGCGCACGTAGTCATAGAAGGTGCTGCCCACCGGCACGTCCACGAACTGCACCGGGCAGGTCGTCGGCTGCGGCGTCGCGGTGCGGGTCGGGCTGGCCGGGTTGGCCGTGGCCGTCACCGTGGGGGTGGTGCAGGAGCCTACATAGCGTTCGATCAACGTCTGCGCGTTGTTGACCCCAACGGCCCAGACATCGCTGCCCGCCCCGGTCGCGATACCTGTCAGCGCGCCGGTGATGGCAGGCGTGGCGACCAGGGTCCAACTGGTGCCGTCCCAGTGTTCGGTCAGATCGCCCACAACCCAGACATCGTTGCTGGCTCGTGCGGTGATCCCGTAGAAGCCATAGCTGATCCCGCCGGTATTGGCGTTGGGCACAATGCTCCAGGCGGTGCCGTTCCAGTGGAGGGTCGTCGTGCGGTCGTCCTGCGTGCCGCCGACGGCCCAGGCATCGTTCGGAGCGAGGGCCAATATGTTGTTCAGGTGGTTATTGCTCCCGGCCAGTTCGGGGCTGGCGACGATGCTCCAGGCGGTGCCGTTCCAGTGCATTGTCAGGTTGTGGTCCACGGTGCTGCTGTCGGTGTAGTAGCCGACGGCCCAGGCATCATTCGCCGCGCTGGCCGAGATCCGCGATAGGTAGTTGCTGGTCGTGCCGACGTTGGGGCTGGGGACCACGCTCCAGGCGGTGCCGTCCCAGTGCTGGATCAGCGTCTTGGAGACCCCAAATTCGTCATAATAGTTCCCGCTCGTCCAGACATCGGTTGCCGTGTGGGCGGCCACGCCGAAGAGGAAATTCGCCGTGGTGCTGATGTTGGGGCTGGGGACGATGCTCCAGGCGGTGCCCTCCCAGTGCATGGTCAGGGTCTGCCCGTTGTTGTAGCCGACGGTCCAGACATCCGCTGGCGTGGTTCCGGCCACATCCCACAGCCGGGCACCCTGCGTGGCAGGATTCGCGACGATGCTCCAGGTTCCGCCGGTGTTGTGGAGGATCAGACCATCACTGAAGGGGTTATTTTGGACTTCGCCTACCGCCCAGACATCGTTGGGTGCCACCACACTCGCCGCATACAGGTAGTTGCTGCCGGTGGCGTTGGGGCTGCTGACCACTTGCCAGCCGACGACGCAGGGGGCCGTGGGCGAGGGGGTGGCCGTGAGCGTGACGGTGTTGGTGGGCGTGTTGGTGGGCGTCACCGTGTTGGTAGCTGTCTGGGTGTTGGTGGGGGTGCGGGTGGGGGTCGCCGTCGGCGGGGTGCCGGTCACCGTGGCGGTGGGCGTGCCCTGGGTAATATGCCCATGGGCCACATAGATGTCCTCGTTGGTACCACTGCGGGTGTCGGTCCACACGCCGTATATGTCGGTGTCGGTGGCGCTGACGTTGATGTAGTCGCCCGCCGCGCCGTTCCAGCCGCTCCCCTGCGGGATGCCGACGTTCAGATCGCTGGTCGCGTCGCTGATCCGCACATCCGGTTGCCAGGTGGCCCCGGCATCGGTGGACTGGGTATAGTAGATATGGAAAATGATGCTCGCAGTGGCATCTTCACGCTCATCATACCAGATCGCGTGGAAGGTGCCGTCGGGGCTGGTCGTCACCCACGGTTCCGCCTGGTGCCGGACCAGGGCCGCCGGGTCGTCGTTCAAGCGGGCCGGGGCGCTCCAGACGGTGCCGCCGTTGGTCGAGCGAATGTAATAGATATCCACCCCATTGGCAGCGTTGTTGCGCCCATCGTTCCAAGTGATAACGAGGTTGCCCGGCGTGCTCCGGTCGGCGGCGGCGACCGGGATCGCACTGATCCGCCAGTTCCGCCCCGACATCGCCAGGTTGGTGTTCATCGTCCCGGCGTTGGTCTGCGTGCTAAACGTGACCCCGCCGTCGGTGGAGATGCGGTAGGCGATGTTGGCCCCGTTCGCCCAGTTGATGAACACATTGCCGTTCGCCAGCACGGTCGGCATGGAGAACTGCTGGTTGCCGCCGGTGGACAATTGAAAGGTCTGCGGACTCCAGGTCAGGCCGCCATCGGTGGAGTAGACAAAGTGGATGCAGGCGCTACAGCCGCCGAACTCGGTCCAACTGAGGTACATCCGGTGGTAGTAGGGGCTGGTCGGGTTGTTGTCCACGGCGAGCCACTGCTTATCGGTGCTATAGCCGCTGCCCTCATTCACCGGCAGCACGGTGTTGTTCCAGGTGAAGCCGCCATCGGTGGAGCGGGCGACATAGATGCCGGTGTCGGTGTACCCGGCGCTATCGTTGTAGCCCAGGTAGCAGGCATAGGCCACGCCGTCATCGCGGAAGATGTTCACCGGGTCGCTCTGGCGGTTGGCATGGGTACCGATGATCGGGGCGTGGACGTTGGCCCAGGTCAGACCGCCGTCGGTCGAGGCATATTCCCACACTTCTTTGGTCGCGGTGTTGGGACCGGAGGCCGAGCGCTCATCCTTGGCCGAGGCAACGATGTTCAGCGGGTTGAGCGGGTTGACCGCGATACTCGGCTCTTGCTGGGCATAGGTGGTGGAGTCATTGTTGGCGCGGGTGTTGGGGCCGAAGACGGGGTTGCTCAGCGGCTGAAGCGGCGACGGCGCGGTCGTGTAGGCGGGTGCGCCCGTCCGCACTTCGGCGTCGCGGCCCTCCAGTTTGCCGGGGATGCCCCCCAGTTGGGCGGGCGGGGGTGGGGCGGCGAGTGCGGCCTCCGGCGCGGTGGGGCGCGGGAGGGGGGCGGCCTGGAGCCAGGCGGCTCCAGCTAAGATAAGCACCAGAATCATCAAGGGTACCGCGATTCGCGGCACCATACGCTTGGACATAACAGGCTCCTTCTACAGGGATCTACGGTGATAGGCAACTGCTGCGGGCGAGGCCGAGGGGCCGGGTGCTCTACGCCCGGCGCTGCCCAAAGGGGATGGCCTATCTTACCACAGAATGGCGATTTTTGCCCAGATCTCTGGAAGGCGTATTGTTCAGGCCGGTTCGCCCCGGCGGCGCAGGGCGACGCGGCGAGGGCGCGGGCCGGGGATGGCGGCGGGCACGGCGGCGATGCCCCCGGTGTGGCCGAGGTAGTGGTCCATCAGGTAGTGGGTGACGGGGCGGCGGGCGGCGATTTGCCCGGCGGCGGCGCGCAACCATTCGGGTGCCCAGGCAATCGCACCCTGGATCACCCGCAGCCGGTCGTGGTAGCAGGCGAGCTGCTGCACCGCGACCCGATAGCGGCCCTGCGCCTCGTCTACGGTGCTGTGGCCCGCCAGCGCGGCGGCGAGCGCCTGCCCGCAGTGGACGCCGCAGAAGATGGCCGAGCGGATGCCTTCGGCGGTCATTGGCAGGCACTGGCCCGCCGCATCCCCGACGCAGAACACGCCCTCATGGAGGGGGTCCTGACGCTCGGTGGACATCACGCCGCCGTGCTACAGTCCGCAATACTAATGTAGTCGGCGCCGCTACAACGTTTTGCGGCAGGCGGAATCGCGTATGCTCCAGCCAGATGTAGAATGGGACAGCGCCATGTTGGCGTAGTGGCGACCGGCTGGTCGCTCTTGGGGGCGGCCCCGTGCTAACCGGCCCCCCCACCATGGTACCCCCCGGCCGCCACTACGCCAGGATCTCGAACGTTGCCCCAGCCGTGGAGGGATAGGGGTCGCTGCGATCTGTTCTGTGCGGTATGCTGTATAATGAGGAGGAAATAGTATTGGAGTAACCAGCAGGCAGGTCGGTACTGCAAAGGGGGAAATCATGCCGAGAACGGTTTCCATCGAGGACGCGAAGGCCGAGCTGGACACACTAATCACCTGGGTAACCGAGAACCAGGACGTGGTGATTCTGGCGGTAGGGGGCATCCCCCAAGCGGCGATCGTACCGTATAAACAATATGAGGAGTGGATTGCCATGCGCGAGCAACGCCCGCACGAGGAATTACTGCCCGCGCCATTGAGTCTGGAGACGCCTGAATCGCCTGCGGCAGACCCAGCTTAACGCTTGTACCACCCCAGCAAGTGGGCACGTTGCGGATCGTCAGCCCCAGTGATGTTGAGGCGCTGCTGTCAACGGATGAAGAAACGGATTAAACGGATCTGCGAACAGCTTTGTCCATTCCTAACTGAATAACATGCAACAATGACCGCCGCGTGTTCAGCTAACCGGCAACGCCTCGATTATCCAGGCCACACTGCGCGGACTCGACGTTTTCCCCGCGCCCTGGCTAGAGTCGTTCTAGCCAGGGATGATCGGGTCGGATCTGCGCGATAGCGGCGTGCAGCCATTGGTGTTGTGCGGCGTCCATGCGCGCCAGCGCCCGCGTAAAGTCCTGCTCGTCCTTTGGTCGCTGGTGGCGGCATTTGTGCAGCAGCACTGCTTCCGGGGCGATCACCCGCATCCCTAGCGGCGATTGCAGCACGGCGCGCTCATAGGGCAGCCGGATCGTTGGGTTGGGCCGAAACAGCCACATGCCAGCAATCACATCGTTCAACATGAACTCGAACTCGTCAGGCAAGCCTTCCGGCAGCGCTGTTTCCGCCTCTGCGCGGATCATATACTGAAACTCGTCGGGATCTTCCAACTTCGCGTCCGTCGCTACTGGCACCCACTGATGCGCCACGGGCGTAAAAAAGCTCCAGCCCGTGCAGTACTCGCGCAGTTGGAGCTGATCTTCCCGCAACAACCCGATTTCAATATCTGAATGCTCGCGGCTGACATCGCCCAGCCACAGATCTATCGCCCACCCCGCCGCGACCCACCACGGAGCGTCGAACCGGTCCATGAACCGGCAAACAGCCAGAACGTTGTCCAGCCTTCTCAAGGCGGTATCCTTTCAGCCACGAGTCCGAGTTTGCCCTAAGCTTGCGTTGGTATATTAGCAGGCGTAAGC
>JBBSAN010000446.1:0-6089 GCA_038252265.1 Chloroflexia bacterium | reverse complement strand
GGGGGGGGGGGGGCGGACGCCTGTGTTCTCTAGCGGGGCCGCGCTCGGTGGGGGAGGTGCCGGGGCGAAGGGCCGCCGCAAGCCGCCACTGGCGCGAGGCGGTTCGCTCGGCGGCGGGGGTGGGGGCGGCGCGGAGGCCATTTGCTGGTGGACCCATTGTAATCCTGCCTGGGCCTGGGGGTTTTGTGGCTCCAGGGCAACAGCCTGTTCCAGGTGTCCCAGCGCGTCGGTCAACGTGGGCGCGGTGGCTCCCAGCCAGATCCGCAGCGTCGCATCGTCCCCGGTGCTGAACAGGGCGCGCCGCAGGAGCGCGTAGGCCTGCTCTTTTTGTCCGGCGCGGGCCAGCGCGATTCCTTGTTGCAGCATGGCGTCGGCGGTGTCCATCATCATCTCCTTTTCTATGCCTGTAGCATAGCGTGCTGCCCCTGCTTTGTCAACTTTCGGGAGCAGTGCCGGGCGACCGCGGGTGGGCTGGCACTCGCCAATGTAACCAATCTCCACCTGCCGTACACCGGCTGTAACTGGTGAGTGTCTAATCCATATGGTATAATAGGCGCGCCGCTACGGTGAGTGCGGCCTATCGTGGAGCCGAATCCGACGAGGAGATGTGGGTGACCCCTAATCGCAATAGCGCAACGCCGCGTCCCGAGGGTGGGCCGCCCAAAGGGAGCGCGCTCGATACCTGGCTGCCCCGCGGGATCGGGCTGCGGCGCTGGGCTGTGGTGCTGGGGGCCGGAGTCACGGTGCTGGGGCTGGGCCTCGCCATGCTGATCACGAACCTCTACCGGCTGTTCATCATGCCCCGCACGGGGACCAGCCTGCTCTATCCGCTCACTCTTCAGTTTATTCCCCACCCCTGGCGCGAATTGTTGCTCGCCCTGATCGGCGTCGTCCTGGTCGTTTTGGGGGTGCGCGGCATCGTTCGGGCCTTGCAGGCGGCGGCACAGCGCGGGCATCCCGTCCCGGCCCCGGCCATCCTCGCTCCCTTGCGGGAGGCGTATCGGCCTCAGGGGCCGCGCGTGGTCGCCATTGGCGGCGGGACGGGGATGCCCAACCTGCTGCGTGGTCTTAAAGGGGTAACCGACAATATCTCCGCCGTGGTGACGGCAGCGGACGATGGCGGCAGTTCGGGGCGGCTGCGCCGCGAGGGGATGTTGCCACCGGGCGACTTCCGCAATAACCTCGTCGCCCTCTCCGCCGTGGAGCCGCTGCTGGAAGCCCTGTTCCAGTACCGCTTTGGTCCCGACAGCAAAGAACTGGACGGCCATGCGTTCGGCAACCTGTTTATCGCCGCGATGGTCGGGGTCACCGGCAATTTCGAGCAGGCGATCCGCGAGTCGAGCCGGGTACTGGCCGTGCGCGGTTCAGTCTTGCCCTCCACCCTGGCCGACGTGACCCTCAACGCCGAACTGACCGATGGCAGCATCGTCATTGGCGAGTCGCGCATCCCCGAAGGCAAAGCCCCGGTCAAGCGCGTCTTCCTCACCCCCGAACGGCCCCACGGCTTCCCCGACGCGATCCGCGCCATTCTCGAAGCCCAACTGATTGTCATGGGGCCGGGCAGCCTCTACACCAGCGTCATTCCCAACCTGCTCGTGCCCGATATTGCCATGGCCGTCAAATCGTCCGGCGCGGTCAAAGTCTATGTCTGCAACGTTGCCACCCAGCCAGGCGAAACCAGCGACTTCGGCGTGGTGGACCATGTGCAGGCGCTGCTGGATAACGTCGGGCCGGGCATCTTCGACTATGTCCTGGTCAACTCGGACCTGGGGCCAGCCGACCGGATCCGGCCTGAGTGGCATGTCACCCCGGTGGTCTTGCCGCCCGACGCCCACCTCCCCGGCATCACTTTTGTGCTGGAGCCGGTGGTCAACCGTGAAAACCCGTTACGCCACGATCCCGAACGGCTCGCGGCGGCGCTGATGAAACTGTATGAGGAGAAATACCACGCCGATCCCCACCAGCCTACCCCGTCGCGCAACGGCTATAGCCTGCAAGACGCCGATGGGCTGGCCCGGCACTAAGCGATTTTGGCGTCTGTTCGGCGGCACTGCTGTCGCCACTGCTGATCAACGGCGATCCTTACCGATCTATGACAAAAGGAGCAGAACGATGGCACTACGTGTTGGAATTAACGGCTTTGGTCGTATCGGGCGGCAGGTGTTCAAGGCATTGTATGAGGATGGGGAGTATGGCGAGCAGGTCGAAGTGGTCGCCATCAACGACCTGACCGACAACGAAACCCTGGCCCACCTCCTGCGCTATGACAGCAACTATGGCGATTTCGATGGTGATGTCGAAGCCACCGAGAACACGCTGATTGTCAGCGACGAGGAGATGCGCACGGAGATCCGTACCCTGGCCGAGCGCGATCCGGCCAAGCTGCCCTGGCGCGATCTGGGCGTGGACCTGGTGATCGAATCGACCGGGCGGTTCACCGACGCCGCGGCAGCCCGCGCCCATATTGACGGCGGCGGGGCGAAGAAGGTGATCATCACCGCCCCGGCCAAAGGCGAGGATATCACCCTCGTCCTGGGCGTGAACGAAGATCGCTATGACCCGGCGAAGCACCATATTATCTCCAATGCCTCCTGCACCACGAACTGCCTCGCCCCGGTCGCCAAGGTCATCCTGGACAACTTCGGCATTGTGCGCGGGATGATGACCACCGTCCACTCCTACACCAACGATCAGGTGATCCTCGATTTCCCGCACAAGGACCTGCGCCGCGCCCGCGCCGCCGCGCTGAATATCATCCCGACGACCACCGGGGCGGCCAAGGCCCTCTCGCTGGTCATCCCCGAGCTGAAGGGCCGGGTCGATGGCTTCTCCCTGCGGGTGCCCACCCCGACCGTCTCGGTGGTGGACTTTGTGGTGATCACCGACAAGCCGGTGACGGTCGAAGCGATGAACGATGCACTGGCAGAAGCCGCGCTGGGCGACATGGCCGAGATCCTCGATTTCACGATGGAGCCGCTGGTCAGCATGGACTTCAAAGGCAACCCGCACTCGGCCATCGTGGACGGCCTGTCCACGATGTGTGTGGGTGAGAACATGGTCAAAGTGATTGCCTGGTATGACAACGAGTGGGGCTATTCCTGCCGCGTTGCCGACCTGACGCACTATATCGGCCTGAAAGGCCTGTAAACCGTTAGATTTTGGATTTTTAGATGACTCCGGCTCAGGAAAACGCCATCGCTGAGTGCTCTCGTCGCCTTCCAAAATCTAACATCCGATATCGGAGGATGCGATGGAAAAGCGGACGGTAGATAAGTTAGATGTGGCCGGCAAGCGCGTGCTGATGCGCGTAGACTTCAACGTGCCGCTGGACAAGAAGACGAACGCGATCACCGACGACATCCGGATGCGCTCCGCGCTGCCGACGATCAACCTGCTGCTGGAGAAGGGCGCAGCGGTGATCCTGATGTCGCACCTGGGGCGACCCAAGGGCGTGACCCCTAACCTGAGCCTCGGCCCGGTGGCGGAACACCTGCAAACCCTGTTGCCGGGCGTGCCGGTGCATTTCGTCGCTGCGTGCGTGGGCGAGGAAGCCCAAAAGGCTGCCGCCGCGCTCCAGCCCGGCGAGGTGCTGCTGCTGGAAAACCTGCGCTTCCACGCGGAAGAAGAGGCCAACGATCCCGAATTCGCCCGCCAACTGGCGGTGCTGGGTGATGTGTACGTCAACGATGCCTTCGGCACCGCGCACCGCGCTCACGCTTCCACCGAGGGGGTGGCGCACCTCCTGCCCGCTGCGATGGGGCTGCTGATGGGCCGCGAAGTGAACATCATGGGGCGGGCGCTAGAGAACCCGGCGCGGCCCTTCGTCGCCATCCTCGGCGGGGCGAAAATCTCCGACAAGATGGGCGTGGTCGAGAACCTGCTGGGCAAGGTGGACGCGCTCTTGATCGGCGGCGGCATGGCAAACACCTTCCTCCAGGCGCAGGGCTACGCCACCGGCGACTCGCTGGTGGAAGCCGACAAGGTGGACGAGGCCCGGCGCTTGCTGGACGTGGCGGCGGGGCGCAAGGTCCACCTGCTGCTGCCGACCGATGTCGTCATCGCTGACGCCTTCTCTGCCGATGCGGCCCGGCAAACCGTCGCGGTGAACGCCGTTCCGGCAGGCTGGCGCATCCTCGATATCGGCCCGGCCACCGTCGCGGCCTATACCCAGGAAATCGCTGCGGCCCGCACGGTGGTCTGGAACGGGCCGATGGGCGTGTTCGAGTTCGCGCCGTTTGCCGAGGGCACCTTTGCCGTCGCCCGCGCTCTGGCCGCCGCCAGCAGCCACGGTGCGACGACGATCATCGGCGGGGGCGAGTCGGTCGCCGCCGTCGATCAGGCGGGCCTGGCCGACCAGATGACCCACATCTCCACCGGGGGCGGTGCGTCGTTGGAGTTTCTGGAGGGGCGCACGCTTCCCGGCGTGGCGGCCCTCCCGGACGCATCGCCATGAACCGCCTGCCGATCATTGCCGGTAACTGGAAAATGAACACCACCAGCGACGAAGCCGTCGCGCTGGTGGATGATATGCTGGACGACCTCACCGCGCTGGAAGGGGTCGAGATCGTCCTCTGCCCGCCGTCGATCAGCCTGGTCTCGGTGCGCGAGCTGCTGGTGGAGACACCGATCCGGCTGGGCGCGCAGAACCTCTTCTGGGAGCCGAAAGGCGCGTTCACCGGGGAGATCTCGCCGACGATGCTGGAGCCGTTGTGCCAGTATGTGATCGTGGGCCACTCCGAGCGCCGCCAGTACTTTGACGAAACCGATGACATCGTCGAGCGCAAAGCGCGGGCGGCCCTGGCCCACAATCTCCGCCCGATCATCTGCGTCGGCGAAACGCTACAACAATACCAGGCAGGCCGCACCCGCGATGTGGTCAGCCAGCAGGTGTTGAATGTCTTCACCCGCTTTACCCCGGAACAGGCGTTGCGTTGCGTCGTCGCCTACGAGCCGATCTGGGCCATCGGCACAGGGTTGGCCGCTAACGGCGAGGAGGCCCAGGCCACCATCGCCGCCATCCGCACCCTGCTGACCGAGCTATTCGGGGGCGGGGTCGCGGACCAGATCCGTATTCAGTATGGCGGTAGCGTCACCGCCGCCAACATCGCCGAGTTCATCGGGCAGCCCGATATCGACGGTGCGCTGGTCGGCGGGGCCAGTCTCAAACCCGCCGACTTCGTCCGTATCTGCGCGATCACTCAACAAATCAAGCGCCAGGGTTAACCTCCGTTGCCCCGGTAGAAAGAGCCGCGCCTCTTGGGTGCGGCTCTTTTCGTCCCTGTTTGCTGGCACACCTTTTGCCCTGCTACATTGTGCTATACTTATAGTGGATCGCTGTTGCATGAGCGGCAGCAGATGGGCAAGGAGGTATGGAGATGGCAACGAATCCGGTGGTGGTGTATTCCACGGCAACCTGACCATGGTGTGTGAAGGCGAAGGAGTTTCTTTCGCAGAAGGGCGTGCCCTACGTTGAGAAGCGGGTGGATCAGGATCGAGCAGCGGCAGTGGAGATGGTCCGCCTGTCAGGGCAACAAGGCGTGCCGGTGATCGCCATTGATGGGCAGGTAGTAGTCGGCTTTAACAAGCCGCGCCTGGAGCAATTGCTGGCGACCCACGGGCAGCGTCCGGGCCTGGGCGCGCAGGTGGCGGATGCGACCACGATTGCCCTGCGCAACGGCACGGCGGCCCGGCCTGGGGCCTATGTCGGCGGGGTACGCCCCGGCTCGCTGGCCTCGCAGGCGGGGCTGCGGGTGGGCGATATCATCACCGGGGTGGATAGCACGGCGATCACGAACGCCGCCGACCTGGCGCAGGCGCTCAAGACGGTCGCCGCCGGGAGCCGCCCCACCTTGCGGGTGGTGCGCGGTGATAAAGAGCAACAGGTGCCGGTGCAGTTCTAACGGTCACTACCACGATGAGGGGGCGAGCGCAGTGTTAGGCTGTGCCTGCCCCCTCATGGTATACTGCTGTTATGCACACAGCAGACTCTGCCACTACATTTGCACTTTTTGATTAAACGTCATACGGAGGCCACATTTAGGGCCAATGCGGCAATCTGCCGCAAGATGTGGATAGGCTCCGCGAACGGC
>JBBSAN010000445.1:0-6095 GCA_038252265.1 Chloroflexia bacterium | reverse complement strand
TCGACCGCCACGGGAACACGGAGATGAAAGCCCGGCGCCTCATCCACCAGATGGAGCAACTCGGCTTCACCGTGACGGTGACCCCCGCTGCGGCGGCCGCTGGGGGTTAGTATTTCAGAGCAGTCAAGCTCAGGATGACAGCCGGGGTGGGATAGCTGACCCCCGACCCCCGACGCCTGACCTCCCGACCCCCGACCCCCGACCCCTGACCCCCGACCCCCGACCCCTGACCCCGCTTGCCCCGATGCTGTATAATCGCCTGGACATTTATCACCAAGGGGGTCAACCTGTGGACCGAAACGCGCACGTATCCCTGGCGCGTCTGCTGCCGCGCCTCGAAGCCCGGTTCGCCGATCAGATAGCGACACCGGAGTGGGCCGCTTTTCGCACGCGGCTGGAAACCCAGTTCCCCACCCTGTTCAGCCATCTCTTGCCGTTGTACGGAGGGCAATACGATTTCTTCTACCACCTGGAAGAACTGCTGGCCCTGCTGGCCCAGATGGGGCTGACCCGCCCCGCCGAATTGCAGGCGCTGGACACCGCCCGCGAGGCCGATCCCACCTGGTTCCAATCTGAACGGATGCTCGGTGGGGTGGCCTATGTCGATCTGTTCGCGGGCGACCTGGCGGGCATCCGGGCCAAGATCCCCTACTTCAAAGAGGTCGGGCTGACCTATCTGCATCTGATGCCGCTGTTCGAGGCTCCGGCGGGCAACAGCGATGGGGGCTATGCGGTCAGCAGCTACCGCGAGGTCAACCCCGCGCTGGGCACGATGGCCGAACTGGCCGACCTGGCGACCGAACTGCGGCACAACGGGATCAGCCTGGTGGTCGATTTTGTCTTCAACCACACGTCGGACGAGCACACCTGGGCCAAAGGCGCCCTGGCCGGGGACCCGGAATACCAGGGCTACTACTACATGTTCCCCGACCGGCAGATGCCCGACGCCTACGAACACAACCTGCGCGAGATCTTCCCCGAAGTGCGCCGGGGCAATTTCACCTGGCGACCCGATGTGGAGCGCTGGGTCTGGACCACGTTCAACAGCTTCCAGTGGGACCTGAACTACAGCAATCCCGAAGTGTTCCGCGCAATGGCCGAGGAGATGCTCTTCCTGGCGAACAGCGGGATCGAGGTCCTGCGGCTGGATGCGCTGGCCTTTGTCTGGAAGCGACTGGGCACCAACTGCGAGAACCTGCCCGAAGCCCACCTCCTGATCCAGGCGTTCAACACGGTGGCCCGTATCGCCGCGCCCGCGCTACTCTTTAAGTCCGAAGCCATTGTCCACCCCGACGAAGTAGTGCGCTACATCGGGGCGGGCGAATGCCAGCTATCGTACAACCCGCTGCTGATGGCCCTGCTGTGGAACACCCTGGCAACCCGCGACGTGGCCCTGCTCGAAGAATCGCTGCGGGAGCGGTTCCCCATTCCGCCCGATTGCGCCTGGGTCAACTATGTGCGCGTCCACGATGATATTGGTTGGACCTTTGACGACGCGGTGGCGAGCCGCCTGGGCATCAACGGCTACGACCATCGCCGCTTCCTGAACCAGTTCTACACCGGGCGCTTCCCCGGCAGCTTCGCCCGCGGCTTGCCGTTTCAGGAGAACCCACGCACAGGGGATGCCCGCATTTCGGGCACAGGGGCGTCGCTGGCCGGGCTGGAAGCGGCGCTGCTGGACGAGGGCGATCCGCTGCTGGTGCAACTGGCGATCCGGCGCATCCTGCTGATCCACGGGATCATCCTCAGCATCGGCGGCATCCCCTTGCTCTACTTTGGCGACGAGGTGGGCACACTGAACGATTACAGCTACAGCGCCGATCCGGCCAAGGCCGACGACAGCCGCTGGGTGCATCGCCCGCGCACCGACGGGACCCGCCTGGCCCGCCGCACCGACCCGATGACTCCCGAAGGGCAGATCTTCAGCGAACTCCGCCGCCTGATCATCGCCCGCCAGCAGCACCCGGTCTTCGGCGGCCCGGCGCGGGCCACCGAGATCATTCACACCGGGAGCGCCCCGGTCTTCGGGTACACTCGCCAGCACGCCGGGCAACGGGTGCTGGTCCTCGCCAACTTCAGCGAACACGCGCAACGGGTCGCTACCAACGAAATCCGCCTCTATGGCCGGGGCTATCGCTTCGTGGATCTGGTCAGCCGGGAGCAGGTGACGCTGGAGAACGATCTGGTGCTGGGACCATACCGCTTCGTCTGGTTGCTACCGAGCTGATGAAAACACCAGTGCTGTCCAGAGAGCAGCGGGGCATCCTCCTGCCGCTCGCCGGGGGACTGGTCTGCCTGATCACCTGGGTCTACGCGGTCGGATTGTACGTCCCCAGTATCCATAACGGGCTGCCGCAGGGTCCGTATGCGTCCGACCTCTATCCCGCCTGGCTGGCAACGCGCCTCTCCTTGACCCGAGGCGTCGATCCATACAGTGTGGCGGCGACGCAGGAGATCCAGCAAGGCTTTTTCGGCCAGGCCATGCCCCGCGATAGTCCGCTGAGCGACGCCGAAGCGTTCGTCTATCCGCTCTATACGGTGTTCCTGCTGGCCGGGCCAGCACTGCTGCCGTTTGACGTGGTCAGGCCATTGTGGAGTGGGGGCATCCTGCTGTTGCTGGCGCTGAGTGTGCTGGGGTGGCTGCGGGCGTTGGACTGGCGACTCCAGGGGAGGCAGCAGGCCCTCATCGTCTTGTTAGGGATCAGCAGCATTCCCGCGCTCAATACCTTTTTGTTGCAGCAACCCACCGCGTTGGTGGCCGCGTTGCTGGCCGGAGCGGGCGCGATGCTGGCGGCCCGCCGCCTGACCCTGGCCGGGGCGCTGCTGGCCCTGGCAACGATCAAGCCGCAGCTTTGCCAGGTGCTCATCGCCTGGCTGCTCCTCTGGGCGCTCAGCGAGTGGCACACCCGGCGCGGGCTGGTGATCGGGTTTGGGGCCACGCTGGCCGGGCTGCTGGCCGGGGCCTTTCTGGTGCAGCCCGGCTGGTTGGGGAGCTGGCTGGGGGTTCTCACGACCTACAGCGAATATGCCACAACCGGGGGCGGGCTGCCCGCGCCGCTGCGCTGGGGCTTGCTGGGGGTGGGCGGTGCCGGGTTGATCGGGTTTCTCTGGCGAACGCGCCGAACGACCCCCGGCAGCGTGGCCTTCAGCCTGGGGCTGGCGTTGTGCAGTCTCTACAGCATCCTCCTTTTCCCCAGTTGGGTCGCCTATAACCAGGTGATTTTGGTCCCGGCAGCCCTCCTGCTGGTGCAGCAGCGGCAGACCCTCCGGGCGTTCTCGCGCCTGGGCGCACTCCTCTATCTGCTGGCCGTCGATACGCTGCTCTGGCCCTGGCTGGCGGCCACGGGCCTGACCGTTGTTGCCCTCCTGGCCGGGGTGGGGACCGTCATAACCGTCCTCGCGCTGCCCTGGATCACCAGCTTGATCCTGCCGCTCGTATTGCTGGCGGCGCTGGGGCCGCTCGCCTGGCAGGTCGCGCGGACGCCGCCCGCTGCTGCGCTTACGAAGGGGTGATGTTGCTCCGGTGGCGCAGGACGTGGGCCAGTTCCGCCGAGTCCACCTGCACGCCGAGGCCGGGGCCGGTCGGCACAGTCATGGTGCTGTCGGCGGTGTTCAGCACGAACGGCGGGGTGATCAGGTCGGCGTGGAAGTAGCGGGCGCTGGCCGAAAGGTCGCCGGGCAGGGTAAAGCCCGGCAAGCTGGCGAGGGCCACGTTCGCCGCCCGCCCGATCCCGGTTTCCAGCATCCCCCCGCACCAGACCGGCACCCCCCGCGCCCGGCACAGATCGTGGATCGCCCGCGCTACACTGAGGCCCCCCACCCGCCCCGGCTTGATATTGATCACCCGGCACGCCCCCAGGGCCAGCGCCGCAGCCGCCGCCGCGTAGCTCCCGATCGATTCGTCCAGGCAGATCGGCGTCTGGAGCCGGGCCTGGAGCGCGGCGTGATCGACTAGATCATCATCGGCCAGCGGCTGCTCGATCAGCAGCAGCCCGGCGTCGTCCACGGCCAGGAACGCGTCGGCATCGGCCAGGGTGAAGGCGGAGTTGGCATCAATCTGCAAGGGCAGGTCGGGGCCGAACGCCGCCCGCAGCGCCGCCACCGGCTCGGCCAGCCAGCCGCGCTTGACCTTGATCTTGATCCGCCCGTAGCCCTCGGCCCGGTACGCCCCCACCGTCGCCACCAGCGCGGCCAGATCAGGCTGGATGCCGACGCTGACCCCCACCGGCACGCGGTCGCGCTCGCCGCCCAACATCGTCTGGAGGCTCTGGCCGGTGGCCTGCCCGTAGAGATCCCACCAGGCCATCTCCAGCCCGGCGTGGGCCATCTGGTTGCCCTTCACCCAACCGGTCAATCGCCCCAACGTAGCGAGATCGGGCACCGCCTGCCCCAGCACCGAAGGCAAGAGGTGATCGCGCAAGAGCCGGTAGGCCCCGTCCAGCGTCTCGCCGGTGTACCACGGGGCGGGGTCGGCCACCACCTCGCCCCAACCGGTCAGCCCTTCCGCCCGCAACACGACCAGCAGCGCCTCGCGCACAAGCTGCCGGGAGTGGCTCGTCTCGAACGGGCTGACCAGGGGCATATCGACAATGATCAGCTCGGCCTGCTCTAGATGCATCCCCTACCCCTTTGAGTTCACCACGAAGGACACGAAAGACACGAAATTACGGAAGGTCTCACATGAAAAACCGGCGCATCAGGTACAACAAGACCTTTTGTTCGGGCACCAGCCGGGCATCCTCGGCGGGGTAGCCCCGATCGAACAACCGCTGGAACACCTCGCGCGTCTGCAGCCGCCAGGCCAGGGCCAACTCCGGATCGGCGCGGCGCAAGCCCTGGAAGTCGGCAGGCACCGCCACCAGGACCACATCATCCGGCAGAAGCGCCCACGCACCGGGACGCGGCCAGCCCCCGGCAACGGGCGGCAGCGGAGGGTTGACGAGCGGCGCGGCAGCAGGCCAGGCGGGGAACTGCCCGGCAGCACGCCCCCGCACCGCCGCCGACCCGATCCACCACGACACCTCAAACCGGTCGCTGGGCAGCCCAGCGTTCAGGCCATCGGGCATCGCGCCGTACAGGTTGGGGTGGTAGATCCCAACACGGGCACCCAGAGCGTGGAGGTTCAGCAGGGCGTTGGGCGTTTCCAGCGGGTCATAGGTCCAACTGATGTCCCCCAACCCCTGATCCAGCACCGCCGCCCGCTGCGCCCACTTGAGCGCCTGCCCGATCCCCTGCCCCCGGTAGGCCGGGAGCACGCCGAGCAGGTGCGAGCAGTGCTTGAGCGGCCCACCCGCTGCGCGCCCCAGGAAGCCGAAGAGGATGCCCGCCAGGGTGTCGCCGTCCCACGCGCCCAGCACCAACCCGCCGTTGTGGGCCACGGTCAGGAGCAATTCCGGCTCCGGGTAGACCTTCACGATGTCGGCTACCGGCCAGATCTCCCGTTCCGCCGCCTCGAACCGGTGCATCTCGGCAATCGTCGTCAGCGGGCGGATGACGAGGCCGGGCGGCGTAGTCACCTGTGGATCAACCAAAAGGAACCTCTGCACTAGACGAGGGCAATAGAAACAGCGTGCAGATGCGGGCACGTCCTGGGATGGTGTCACGCCGATTGTAGCACCGCCGCCGCGCCAGTGTCAATGTAGTGAAAGGCAGGGGCACAAACAGAGGCCGCGCCACCCACAAGCGGCACGGCCTCTGCTGCGTCACCTATCGGCGCAAGGGTTAAGCCTTGCCGTTGGTCGGAGCCGCATCCTCGGCAGCGGGAGATCCAACGCCGACCAGCGCCTCGAAGCGCGCCACATCGGCCCCGATGATATCGAGGCTGGCCCGCCAGAAGTCCGGCTGGCGGATGTCGATGCCGAAGCGGTTCGCCAGGGTCGCGGCGTCGGCCAGGCCCGTGGCCGAGAGCAGTTCGTCGTAGCTCGTCTTGAAGCCTTCCGGGTCCGCTTCGTAGCGGGCGTACAGCCCCAGCCCGAACAACTGGCCGAACATGTAGGGATAATTGTAGTACGAGTAGTTGCTGTAGTAGTGCCCCTTCACCGCCCACATATAGGGGTGGAGCGCGTTCGCGTCCAGGCCATCGCCATAGGTCTGCC
>JBBSAN010000444.1:0-6099 GCA_038252265.1 Chloroflexia bacterium | reverse complement strand
CTTTATATCGTCAATTACAAAGCGGGCGACACGGCACCGTTCCCCGGCCAGATCTCGCGCTGGAACGGAGTGAACACCTGGGACCCGGTCATCGCCCTGCCGCCCGGCCTGGTCATCCATCAACTGATCGTCGTCAACGATCCGGGTGGCCCCTGCCTTGTGGCGGCCACCGACCGGGGCATCATGCGCGTGCCGCTCTATTAGCGGGCCACGCCGCAACCCTGGTCCCCCGCCAACCGTTTCTTATACAGAGGATGAAACTTGCTCAGGAGGACTATTCTTGTGATCCAGCCATCGTTGCGTCTGAAAGGGGTCGGGCTGGCCCTGGCCGGCTTGCTCGTGCTCGCGGCGTGCGACACGTCGCCCACGCCCACCCCCATCCCCCCGGCCCCCACCGCTACGAGCGTCCCGGCCACCGCCGCCCCCACCGACACCGCTGCGCCCGCGCCGACGGATACCACCGCGCCCGCGCCAACGAATACCACCGCCCCGGCCCCGACCAGCACGACCGCCCCCGTCGCGACGAATACGGCAGCCGCGCCCGCCCCGCCGCCCGTCACCGCGACGACAGGCGGCACCACATCGGGCAATAATGGCTGGCAACACGTCTTGACCGACACCGCCGGAGTGCAAACACTGGCCCAGGCTCCCGGCGTGCCCGCCACCCTCTACGCCGGGGGGGAGAAGTTCTACCGCTCCACCGACAGTGGCACCACCTGGACCCCCCTGACCCCCGGCTTCGCCACCGGCGAGATCGCCGTCGCCCCCTCGGACCCGCAGACGGTCTATGCAGGCGAGGCGGCGGGCTGCGCCAGCGGCAACCCCGGTGACCTGCACCAGAGCACCGACGGCGGCACAACCTGGACCACCCGCAGCGGCGGCCCGGCCAACATCGATATCAACCCCACCGACCCGACCCACCTGCTCGGCATCCGCTGCGACGGCGTCTACAAGAGTACCGACAGCGGCCAGACCTGGACCAAACTGCCCGGCACCGGCGTCACCAACTTCGACGGGCGCTACCTGGCGCGGGGGGTGAACGACCGCACCGTCATCTACGCCGCCTACCTCAGCGAAGGCGGCAGCCTCACCCTGGGGCGCACCACCGACGATGGCCGTACCTGGCAGGCCGCCCCGGTGGCGAATGTCCAGGGCTTGACCAGTATAATGGTTGATCCGCTCGATGCTAAACGTGTTTATCTAACTGCTATTAATGGCTTCTATCTATCCGCCGATGCGGGCAAGACGTGGACACAGCACAACGATGGGCTACGCCTCGGCCCTGGCTTCGAGGGTGCCCTTTCGACGTTGAGCAAACCGGCTCTGGATCGGATCAGTTCCAGCACACCTGCCGCCACCTCCACAATCTACTTGGTGAACTATGTTGATGCTGTGAATACCTTTATCCTTCGCTGGAATGGCAAGGGTAGCTGGGAACTGGTAACAACAGCATCCCGTCTTGAGAACGTTACCCAATTATTGGCAACTAATGATCCCAAGGCATCTGCCCTGCTTGCCCTCAGCAATACGGGCCTCTACCGTAGAGCATTACCCTTGCCGACCACACCAGACACCGATAGCGGCACCCCCGGCAATAACGCTAACGGCGGGGCCGTGGGCATCTGGCAGCCCGTCAGCCAGCAGGTCAAAGACGTGCATGTGCTGCGGACCGCCGCCGCGCCGGGCAGCCCGATCTATACAGGCGGCAACGGCGTCTACCGCTCCACCGACGGCGGGCTGACCTGGGCCTCCATCTCGGCTCCCTTCCAGGCTAATGAGATCGCCATCGCCCCATCCGATCCGCAACGGATCTATGCAGGCACCGGCGAAGCCTGCTACGGCTCGATTGAACCCGCCCTCTACCGCAGCAACGATGGCGGCGGCACCTGGAACCCCATCGCCGCTGGCCCCTTCCACTTCGCCGTCAGCGCCACCGACCCGAACGACCTGATCGGCCTCCAGTGCGCCATGCTGATGCGTAGCCGCGACGGCAAAACCTGGCAGCAGACCGCCAAGGGCGACGTGGAGAACAGCAGCGGCGTCTTCCTGGCGCGGGGGGTGGACAACCCAGCGGTGGCCTATGTCGTCTTCGCCAGCGAGGGCGGCACCGCCCGCGTCCGCCGCACCACCAACAGCGGCGCGACCTGGACCACCCTACCCAACCCGGTGGCCGACCTGTCCGGCCCGCAAGATATCCAGGTCGATCCTGAGGATGCCGAACACGTCTATCTGGTCACCGGCTCCGGCTTCTTCGCTTCTGCCGACAGCGGCCAGACCTGGACCGCCCAAAACACTGGCCTGCAAGACACCCGTCCCGAACCGGACGGCATTTTCCACCTGGGCCGCCTGGTCTTCGACACCAGCATCACCAGGGTTGCCGGGGCCCCCGTCACCCGTTATCTCAGCAGCGACGCGGCGGGGATCGACGGCAAGACCGCCCACCTCTACCGCTGGAACGGCCAGGACGCCTGGGTCGTCGTGGCCGACACCCCCACCACCAACACCATCGACCCGCTCGTCTTCGTGCCCGACCCCTCCCACCCGGCCCTGCTCGCCGCCAATGGCGACACCATCTACCGCCTGCTCTTGCGGTAAGCAGTAGGCAGTAGGCAGTAGGCAGTGGTCAGTGGTCAGTGGTCAGTGGTCAGTGGTCAGTGGTCGGTAATGAGGATACGCATCACGCATCACGCATCACGCATCACGCATCACGCATCACGCAATACGCACTACGCAATACGCATCACGCAATACGCAATACGCAATACGCAATACGCAATACGCAGTACTCGTCACGCATCACGCATCACGCATCACGCATCACGCATCACGCATCACGTCAGGAGGAACCCACCCGATGCCCGCCGCCCCACCCGCCCCCACCTTCTTCCCCACCCCCGCCGACTGGCGCGCCTGGCTGGAGGCGCAGCACGATCAGGAGCAAGAACTACTGGTCGGCTTCTACAAAAAGGGGTCGGGCCAGCCGAGCATCACCTGGCCCGAATCGGTGGACGAAGCCCTCTGCTTCGGCTGGATCGACGGCGTGCGGCGGAGCATTGACGCGGACAGCTACAGCATCCGCTTCACCCCGCGCAAAGCGAAGAGCACCTGGAGCATCGTCAACATCAAGCGGGCCAACGAACTGGCCGACCTGGGCTTGATGCACCCGGCGGGCCTCAAAGCCTTTGCCGCCCGCACCGACGACAATTCGGCCATCTATGCCTACGAACAGCGCCAGGCCCCCACGCTGGAGGCAGAGGAAGAGGCGCAACTCCAGGCGAACCCGGCGGCGTGGGACTTCTTCCAGACCCAGCCCGCCGGATACCGCCGCATCGCCCTCTGGTGGGTCGTCAGCGCCAAGAGGGCGGAGACCCGGCAAAAGCGCCTGGCGACGCTCATCGCCAGATCGGCCCAGAGCCAGTTGATCCCATCCCAGACCTACGCCCGCCCCAAGTAAACGCGGCTGCCTGCGCCAAACCCAGCGCCGCCACAAAGCGTAACTCGCACCACGCAATACGCAATACGCAACCAAATGCCCCCCTCAAGCGTCCTAATAATGACGTTGCAAGCAAGTTGCAACAAGGGCGTATGTATGCAGGAGGAATTCTTCTCGTGACTCATCTCTCATTCCGGCGACACCTGGCCGCGTTGGGCCTGGCAGGCTTGGTGCTGCTCTCGGCCTGCGACAGCACCGCCAGCACCACCGGCCCGATCAGCAGCCCCACGGCCACGCTTGACGCGGGCGGCGGTACCCTCCCGGCGACCGCCACGATGGAGGCCGCCCCCACGGATACGGCACCCCCGGCGGCCACCAGCACGACCGCCCCGGCCCCCACCGATACGACCGCGCCGCTGCCCACCGGCACCACGGCTCCGGCTCCCACCGATACAACCGCCCCGGCCCCAACCGACACGGCGATCGTGCTGCCAACCGTGACCGCGCTCCCGGCGGCCAGCGACACCCCCGTGCCGCCCGCGCCGACCGAGACCACCGCACCTCCTGCGCCGACCGAGACCACCGCGCCGCCTCCGCCCACCACCGCCGCCGTCACCGACACTCCGGCCAGCAGCGGCCCCCGCGTCTGGCGGGCGGCCAACCAGGGGCCGCAGAAGGTCCAGGTGCTGGTCAGCGGCCCGGTCCAGGGTGGCCCGATCTATGCCGGGGGCGACGGCGTCTACCGCAGCACCGATAACGGCGCGAACTGGGCCACGCTGACTACCGGCTTTACCGCCGAATTCATCGCCGTCGCGCCGTCGAACACCCAGATCATCTACGCGGGCACCGGCGACGGCTGCTCCAGCGGCATCCCCGGCGAACTGCACCGCAGCACCGACAGCGGCCAGACCTGGGCCACCGTCACCGGCGGCGCATGGGCGCTCGATGTCAACCCCACCGCCCCCGACCACCTCGTCGGGCTGAAGTGCGACGGCGTCTACAAGAGCACCGACAGCGGGCAGACCTGGACGAAATTGCCCGGCACCGGCGTGCCGAACTATGACGGGGCCACCCTGACGCGGGGCGTCAACGACCGGGCCACCATCTACGCTGTCTACGCCTCGGAAGGCGGCACCTCCGCCATCCAGCGCAGCACCGACGATGGCCGCACCTGGAAGCTCCTGCCCACCCCGAATATGTTTGGCCTCCACGATCTCGCCGTGGACCCGAAGAACGCCAAGCATATCTACTTCGTCGGCGGCTCTGCCTTCTACGCTTCGGCGGACGGCGGCACCACCTGGAACCAGCTCGGCAAGGGCCTGGAAGCCACCGACTCGTCCACCGGCGGCTACCTGCAACTGAGCAACCTGGCCCTCGACCTGGTCAGCCCCCCACCCAAGGGTGCGGCCTACACCCTCTACGTCGGCAGCTACGGCACATCGGACACCAAACCCGCCGGGGTCTTCCGCTGGAACGCCAGCACTGCCTGGGTGCCGGTCATCGGCGCGCCCAACGGCCAATCGATCCGCTCCTTGCTGGTGGCGAACAACCCGAAAGATCCCGTCCTGCTGGCCGCCACCGACACCGGCATCTACCGCCTGCCGCTGCGCTAGTAGGCAGTAGGCAGTAGGCGGTAGGCAGTGAGCAATCGTTCTTAAGATAAACAAGAAGGGCTGATCCACATGGATCGGCCCTTCTTGTTTGGTTTCGTCTTACTGCCTACTGCCTACTGCCTACTCGTCTAATGGCTATCGCCGTTAGTGCCCGGCTTGGCCGGAGTGTGCGCGGTCGTCTGGAGCATACTGTCCAGGTCGGCCTGGATCTGGTCGGTCTGGTCGCCGTCGCGAGGGATGCGCGCCAGCGAAGCGACGCTATCGCCGCCGCGCATGTTCATCACGGCCACCCCCTGCGCCGGGCGGCGCAACTGCGGGATGTCTTCGACAAACATGCGGATAACCAACCCCTTATCGGAGATGACCACCAGATCGTCGTCGGGATCGACCATGCGGGCGATGACAATCGGGCCACCCTTGGCGATCATGGTGATCGCTTTCACGCCGCCTCCGGCCCGCCCCTGGAGAGGATACTCCTCGATCGGGGTGCGCTTGCCCATGCCCTTTTCGGTCACGATCAGCAGATCACAACCCGACTGCACCAGATCGAACCCGACGACCTCGTCCTTCGTGTCCAGCCGGATCGCCATCACCCCGCTCGCATCGCGGCCCATCGCCCGCACATCGTCTTCGCGGAAGCGGATGCCCTGGCCCTGGCGCGTCACCAGCAGGATCTCGCCGTGGCCGTGGCTCAGGCGCGACCCGGCCAACTCGTCGCCGTCTTCCATGCTCAGGGCGATGATGCCGGTCGAGCGCACGTTGCTGTAGGCATCGAGCGCGGTGCGCTTGATCTTGCCCTGCTTCGTCGCCATGACCAGGAATTCCGCCGCCGAGAAGTCGGGCACCGCGATCAGCCCGGTCACCCGCTCGTTGGGCTGGAGGTTGATCAGGTTGACCAGCGGCAGCCCCTTGGCCGTCCGCCCCGCATCGGGCACTTCGTGCGCCTTCAGCGTGTAGATCCGGCCCTTGTTGGTCAGGAACAGCATCGTGTCCAGCGTGCGGCAGGTGAGCATGTGCTGCACCGCGTCCATCTCGCGGGTGACAAGGCCGGTG
>JBBSAN010000443.1:0-6100 GCA_038252265.1 Chloroflexia bacterium | reverse complement strand
GTGATGCGGCTGGGCAGCACCTGCGCCTGACGCGCCAGTTGGCGGCGGGTCCAGCCTTTGGCCTGCCGGTGTTGCTGCACGATTTGCCCCAGGTACGGGCGGAATGGGGTGCTGGGGTTAGGATCGCGCGGTGTGGGCTCATTGATCTCCATAGTGTTCCTCCATTAAGCGCGCTACCGCACTGCGTCGTCGTATACAGATGGTCCTGACCACCTCTGCTGGGCATGTCGTTCGCTGTCAACTCGTGCGTATATCTTAGCGGATCGCACGCCACGCGTCTAGTCTATTGACAAATAATTTGGTGCTGCTCTATGATACGTCCTGCGTAATCGGGCAGGTGGGGTGGGCGGTGGTACGCCCGCCCGGCGGCGGTACACGTATTCCGCGTGGGGGTGGCCGCCGGGCGCGCTCAATTCCAGATCGAGCAGATGCGACGCGGCCAGGGTGTCCTAATGGACATTCTGGCGACCCAGTCGCTGGCCCCGGCGACTCCGCGTCCGGCGACTCTGTCCCGGGGTGCCCCCGCCGGGCTGGCCGCGCCGCGACGCTTGTCCAGTTGGCTCGGAGCCGACCTAACGCGCGCCCTGCCCTGGCCGGGGGGGCCTTTCCTTATCTTGGGGGGCCAGGCTAGCCTAGTGGAGGTAGACCATGCGTATTGACCGCGCGGCGACCCTGTCCTCCGCACTAAACCCGACCCAGTGGGAGCACGCGGCACGGACCTGGGGCGGCTCCAACGCGCCGTCGGGGCGGTAGGCTGGTGTGCTTACTGCCAGACCAGGTATACGGTGCCGCACTTCTGCACGGCGTTGACACCAGGGGCTGAGCGCCGGTAGCCCACCGCGCGGCTCGTCGCGGCATCCCCACCAAGGATCGCCGGGTTGTCCTGGCGGGACCCTCCGCCCACCCCATAACACGCCCCACTAGCACACGTGCTGGTGGGGTGCGTCGATGAGCAACGCGGGCGGGTGGCTCAGTGCTTATGCTCAGATGGAGAGGTTAGGAAGCCGGGGGCGCGGGAGCCAGCGCGGCCTGCAAGCGGGCCCATACGTCGGGGTGGTGGGTGATCCGTAGCGGGGTATGATTCGGCCCGACCAGGGCATAGTCGACCGTCGCCTCGACCAATACCTAGTCGGTGGTCGCGTGGCGCACCTGATAGGCAAACTGCAACCGCACCCGATCGACGTGGGTTAGCCAGGTCCACACAACAATGGGGTCATCGTACCGCGCCGGGGCACGATATTGGGCGCGCGCCGCGCTGACGACCAACCGCACCCCGGCGGCCTCCAGGTCCCGGTAGGGATCGCCCCGCACGCGGAGATATTCGTCGCGCCCGGATTCCAGCCCGGGAAAATAGCGCCCGTGATAGACGACGGTCATCCCGTCCAGCGCAGAGTAGAGGACCCGCAATTGCAGAAAGGTCGCATCGGCGGGGAGGAATCCTTCGGCCATAGCACACTCGTCCAAAGAACTCGGCCGTTGGGCCGGCCCCGGCATTACCGCGAATCGGGTGGGAGTGCATCAACAGCGCGTCCGCGCCCGCCCTTGTGACGGCTGGTGAGCCTCGGGCGGTGCGTTCGCTCCCCCAGCAGCGGGCGCAGGCGGTAGCGGGTGGGGCACCCCCCGTTTAGGTGTCGCCCGCCGCCGCGGGCGGCGGGGAGTGGGGCACGCGGGGCGACACATAGACCGCGTGGAAGCCCTCGGGGGGGGCGAAGTAGCCGACCACGTAACTCCCACTCTCCTCCAAGGCGGGGATGCGACGCGCCAACTCGCGCAGACGTTCGGCACTGATACGGGATGGCGTGACGAAGAGGTGGGTGGTGGTCACATCGGCCCCGAGTTCGGTGAGGGCGCGGGGCGTGGACGCGGCGAGGAGCGCGAGCCGAAACTGATAGTACCGCCCGCTGTCGGGCATGAACAGGTCCACCGCTGCATCGGTAAAGCGCTCGATCTGCGCCGTGGGGAGCCGCTGCAGCAGCCACGCCTGAATAGCGAACTTTAGCTCCCGGTCAGGAAGGATCAGGCTGGTCGTCGACGGATCGTCGCCGGCTAGTTCCGGCTCGGTACGGTACAGATATTCTTCGATGTATTGTAGGGTCGTGTCTAGGGATCGCTGCGATAATATCTCATTGAGCTTGAGCATGAACCGCAGCAAGACCAGGCTCTGGTCGATTTCGGCAGGTTGCTGCGTTCCGCCCTCTCCTGGGGTCGCCAGCGGCCCCGATGTGTTCAAGGGCGGTGCGTACTCATAAATCAAGGTTCCTAGCCCTGTCTCCGGCACCCACCCGCCGGGCTGTGGGCGATCCATCCAGTCCACTGGTGTATCTAGCAATAACAGTCCCTGATCGAGGCAGCAGATCATGCGCGGGAAGTGATCAGGCCGGGCGGGCGTTTGCGATTTGGGCGTAAACCAGCGCTTCCATGTAGTGGAGCGTACCGCGCTCTTATAGCCAAAGATGATGCCGACGGGGGGCATGGACGTGCGCCAGGTCACGGTGACCTCCTCCCCGCCCCCCAGGCTGCGGATGGCGGCCAGCTCCGGTCGGGTAACCTCGTCCGGGCTTCCGTGCATGGTCACCATTGGAAACGGCTGGAGACTCGGTTGCAGGGTCCGAACCGAGTGGATGTTTTCGATCGCTTCCCCCGCCTTGGCCGCCGTAAGCGTCGTTTTCACTTCGATCGTGGCATAGACGAGTTCGACCGGGAAGAGGTGGACGCTGGTCAAGGCGAAAATCGGGGGGTAGGCGGCGGCATCGTAGATGACAATGTCGCACTGATTACTTTGCTGGCCAGTGTGGTCGATGACCACGCCGCTCCCCACCCCGTATTTGGTGGGAAGAAACCGCCGCAGGAGGTTTCGTAAAATGGCTTCGTTCTCTTCGCCTTGCAGGCCCGGATGATCCAGGAGGCGGGCGATGAGATGGACCTCGGCTTGCAGTTGCTGGATGATGAGTTGATAGTATTGCTGGGGGACATTGTGCTCCGCCATGGGGCTGCTCCTTGCTACACGCGGCGTGGGGCTTATTATAGCAGGTCCGCCGCGGCGCTGTGCAGTCGGCTACTGCGGAGGGGGCGCACGGTCGCCCCTTTCACCAAGACGGGCCACCGGAGCGGCGGCTAGAGCCGCCCGCGTGCGGGATAACAGCCCGCCCCCGACTTACAGCGGGATTCTATTGGACGGGCGGCCCGCGTGGCGGGGGGCGGCGGGAGTCACCTCAATCCATTGCGGTTCGATTGTCTCCAGGGGTCGATCAAACAGCCCCGCCTGCCCATCCGGCCGGAATACCTGGGCAAAGTCGTCGGGTCGGAAGGCTTTGCGCAGGCGCGTCACATAGGAGGCATGGAACACGCGCAGGTAATGGGCACGATCGTAGTCCGGCGGCGCGGCGGCCCCGTCCTGCGTCTCCTCCCACGGAGCCGGGTCCCGGTTCGCCCCCCCGGCCTGCTCCTCGGAGTCCGCCTCCGGATCGGGCGGCAGCCAGACATAGCGGCCGCCCGCCGCGCGATAATACTGCATGTCCTCACCTACCGCCCACTCCTGGCGCCCCGCGTTCAAGAGGGCTTCGTAGGGGGCTTCGCGGCGCTGGCCCTTCCCCGCTTGATACTGCGCTGGCGTCTTGGTCAGCCGGGCCCGGGTGGCCACGGCGCGCGCCGGCAGCGTCCCGGCGCGCAAAGCCGCCACAGTCGCAAGATACACGGCCTGGAGCCCGGCCAGGTCGCCGCGCAGGGTGCAACCCACGGCGGCTTCGAGGAAGCGCCCCCCGAAGGGTTCCGCCCGGCTGGAGCGGAGCGCACCGCCCCGCAGGATCACTGCCCCTGCGTAGGTCAGCAACGCGTAGTTCTTGACCTCGTGGCAGAGCATCGCCTGGTAGCGCCCCTCGTATTCCAAGCGGATCCCCGCGGGGAGCCCCGCCGCTACTTCGGCCACGAGGGCGCGCTCCTGCGCTTCGGTCCACCCGACCGGGGCGGCGAAGAAGACCCCATCGGTGTCGGCTTCGAGCAAGGCCATGTCCCGCTCGCGGAGCGCGGCGATCACCGCATCGAGGATCGCCCGCCCCTGCCGGGTCACAGCGTCCGCCGCGGCGCGGTCGGCAAAGCGCGCCAGGGTGCCCGCGCCCATGTAGCCGTAGGCCGAGTTGACTAGAATTTTCATAGCCGCCTGCACCGCCGTGTGCTGGAAGGCCGCGGCCGAGCCGGGCGGGGCAACGCGGGCGGCTTGCTTGTGTTCCAGGCGCAGGTCGGTCAGGCGGGCCACCCGCGCGAGCAACACCCCCAGCCGATCGCGCGCTGGCCCGATCCCATAGACGCGCATGACCGAGGGATACATCGAAGCAATATCGGCTTTCACCACCTGCCGGGCCACTCCGCTGGCGAATAAATACGTGGCCCCGCCCGTGTGCCGCCCCAGCGCGGCGGTGTCCTCCGCCGTCGCTAGGGGCAGCGCCGCCCCGGCCCGCCGATAGGCCCGCAGGAGGAGCGGCTCCAGAATGCCCGTGGCCGGGCCGGCGGCGGCCACCCGCTCATAGCGGCGCGGGGCCATGCCCGCTAGGGCGAACGGCGCGCCGAGCAGGCGCTGCGAGAGGCCATCCACTTCCGCCACGTCGTCTAAGGCATAGCGCCGCACCCGCGCCGGGTCCTGCTGGTAAGTCGCGTGGACCGCCGCTCCCGTGAGGTAGGTCCGCGCGGGCGCGGCCACGCCGAAATACCGGGCGGCGGCTTTCAGGCCATAGCCGGGCATATCGCGCACAGCAAAGTCGTGCCTCCAAACAGCCTCTAGGGTGTCAATCAGCTCCCGGCCCGCGACGCTGTAGCGGGTGCGCCGCCGCCGGCGATAGGCGGCGGGCGCCGTGGTCTGCTCCAAGAGGGCCGGCCCCTCGGCCCGGCCCAGCAGGAGGGGCACGCCACCGACCCGGGCGCGGGCCGCCAGGAACGGCAAATCGAACCCCCTGAGGTTATGATTTTCGATGACATCGGGATCGCGCCCCCGGATCAGGGCACAGAGGTCGGCGATTAGGCGGGGTTCGTCCGCGGGGGTGGGGGCCTCCAGCACGGTCGCCAGCCCGCGGCTGTCACGCACGGCCACCAGGAAGATGCGGCCCTGCTGCGGGTCGAGGGCGGTCGTCTCCAGGTCGAATTGCAGCCGGTGGAGGTCGGCATAGGCCAGGCCGCGAAAGTAGACCCGGCCGGTGGCCATGAGATATTGCTCGACGGGGCCAACCTGATAGTAAGCGGCGCCCAGTTCGGCCAGGCGCGCCACGGGGTGGCCGAGGCGGTGGGCCGCCCCGGCCAGGATCGCGCGCTCCAGCGTGTGGCCATCGCGGGCGGACAGGAGATACTGATAGGTGCCGACTGTAGCGTTGGCCAACGGTTGGTAGCAGATGGGCGTAATCGCGGCGGGCGTATCCGCAGCCACCAGGGCCGGACCCAGGTGCGCTAGGTCATTGAGGGTCGCCGCCCAGAGCCAGGGGCGGAACCGCGTGCGGGTACAAGTCACTCCATCACCAGCGCGCTGCCAGACCAGAGCACGGCCAGTGCGGTCGGCCCAGACCGATACGATGCCGGGGGTGGGATCCCAGCCGAATAGCCAATCGTCGGCGAGCGGGGGGATGGCGGACGGAGATGGGATGGAGGGCATAAACCTCCTAGGCGCTCTCGATTTGTACAGGCATCACGGAGAGCATTGCATACGGAGCATGGGTGGAGATCACGCCCCAGATCTGATGTCTCCGCGCCTAATTTCGGTGATCGGCCGGCCCCACGGCTGACCGCAGCAGGCTCCTCGCTGGGACTCGGATCCAGGTGATGTCCCGCAATGGCAGGCTCCCCGTCCTCGGCGCTATGGGCGGTCCAGTGGCCTACCACCGAAGCCTAATCCACAGCCCCTCAGCTACTGCGGATAGGGGGTAGAATTCCCAACTAATTTGTCGGTAGCCGAACCCCCAAGTTATAAGCTACCGCTTCTAAAATCCGTTGAGCACGGTGCGTGATCGGTTCTTGCTGTAGCCGCCGCAATTCGTCCCCCAATAAAGCCGCCTGCCGGAAGCGAAACGGCACTCTGAGGAGAACCCGCAGCCAATAGGCCGCGATGAACGGCAGCGCCAAG
>JBBSAN010000442.1:0-6122 GCA_038252265.1 Chloroflexia bacterium | reverse complement strand
CCGATGCGCCTTGGCGTCACATCTGCGATAATAAGAAGTGCTGAGTGCTGAGTGCTGAGTGCTGAGTGCTGAGTGCTGAGTATTATTGATCAGAATACGCATCACGCATCACGCATCACGTTTCCCGCGCTCCGCAATCCGCAATCCGCAATTCGCAATTCGCCGTAAGGAGTCCGCCGCATGACTGTGCCCGGCCCATCGCCCACGCCGCCCGATAACGCCGCTCCCGACACACCCCCACCCCTGGATCAGATTTTTGCCGAAGTCTCGCCCCGCTCGGTGGGCGGTACCTCGTTATTCAGCGCGCTGCCCGACGACGCGGTGAACCAGGATACTGTGCAGGCGTTCCGGTCGGAGCCGAGCGATCTGCGCGAGGCAATCACCCGCTTGAAGGGGCTGGGCTTCGTCGTCCATCACCCCGACGCCAGCGTGATCACCCTGACGATCAGCGGGCCGCCGGAGCTGTACAAGCAGGTGTTCGGGGTGGATTTCACCACCCAGCAGCAGCAGATGACGACGCTGAACGACGCGGTGCAGCCGGAAGCCGACCGCGACATGGGCCAATCCTACCTGGCCCCGGTGGGTGATCACTCCGAGTTTTATGCCGACCCCCCGGCCAGCCTGGCCGATGCCATCGAGGGCGTGGTCTTTCCCCAGCCGCACGAGTTCCACGCGCTCAGCGCCACCCCGCCCACCGTGGATTATTTTCACCTGCGGCTGCCCGACGATGTGGCCCGCCTGTTGCGCGCCGACCTCGTCCACCAGCAGGGCATTACCGGCAGCGGGGTGCGCGTGGCGATGGTCGATTCGGGGCACTACCGCCACCCGTTCTTCATCGCCCAGGGCTACCAGATCATGCCGGTGCTGCTGGCTGCCGACGCGGCGACCACCGACCCCACCCGCGACGACAACGGCCACGGCACGATGGAATCGGCCAACCTGTTCGCCGTCGCGCCGGGCATCACCCTCATCCCGGTCAAGAGCATGTTGCGCGACACCGCCGCCGCGTTCAAAGTGGCCCTGGCCCAGAACCCGCACATCATCAATTGTAGCTGGGGCCTGTGTATGCGGCAGAGCGTGAGCCGCTGTAGCGGGGGGTTGTTGACCACCCTGCCGATCAGCGAACGGCCCTTGCAGGCGGCGATTGCCGAGGCGGTGCGGCGGGGCATTGTGGTCGTCTTTTCGGCGGGCAACGGGCATATTAGCTGGCCGGCGATGCATCCCGACGTGATCGCGGCGGGCGGGGCCTATGTGGACGAGACCGGGCAGGTGCAGGCTTCCAACTATGCCAGCAGCTTCATCTCGCCCATCTTCCCCACGCGGGCGGTGCCCGATCTGGTCGGGCTGGTCGGGCAGTTGCCCGGCGCGATCTATATTATGTCGCCCGGTCAGCCCGGCTGTGACATCGACATGAAGAATGCGACCCGCGGCCCCTATCCCCAGGGCGACAATACCGCCCCCGACGATGGCTGGGCGGTGATCAGCGGCACCTCTGCCGCCGCGCCGCAGATCGCCGGGGTGGCGGCGCTTTTGCTCCACGCCACGCCCGGCCTCACTCCTGACGTGGTCAAGAACCTGCTGATCCGCAGTGGGCGCGACGTGGCCGCCGGGGCGACCAACCCCACCTGCGAGGATGCGCCGCCCGGCCCGCACCAGGCCACCCCCGGCCCCGACCTCGCCACCGGCAGCGGCCTGGTCGATGCCTACCGGGTCTATTCAATGGCCCGGCTGCACCAGTTCTTGACCCCGTCGCCTGCGGCAGCGGGGGTTGGTGGGGGTACGCCCACGCCGGTGCTGCTCACCCCGCCCGCGCCTGGGCCGACCCCGATCGGTCAGGGCATCACCCCTGCCCCCGCACCTGAAGACGTGCCCACCGTCCCAACCCCTATCGCCCAACCCCCAACCCCCACTATTACGTTCCGCACCGGGGCCGCCGAGGTGCGGGTGCAATTGACGATCCGGGTGGAAGTGACCGGGGTGGAGGTAACCGCAGTCGCGGGCGGCACGGAGCCAGGGGCCGGCGGCCTGGCCGCCGGGGTCGTGAACGAAGCCGCCCCCGCCGGAGATGTGGCCCCGGTTCCCGGCCCTGCGGCACCCCCGGCCTCTGCCCCCACCTCAACGGTGAGCATTGATGCCGCGTTTTTGCAAGCACTGAAAGAGGACCCGGCCCTGCGCCAACTGTTGCTCGACGCGCTGGATAGCGCCCCGCCCAGCGTCGCCGGGATGACCCCGCCCACGCCGCCCGCGCCCCCTGCGACTCCGACCCCCCCTAGCCCCCCTGCCGAGGAGCATCTATGATCCCACCCCGCGACGATGGAGGCCTGCCCGACCACCTGCCCGACGACTTCGCCAACAGCACCGGCGTCAGCGATGCCACCTATGACCTGCTCGCCACCCTGACGAACAAGCTGGACGAGATCTGGCACATTGACGAATTCATTGACGAGGATCGGGAGGACCCGGATCGCCCGGTCTGGCAGCAGATCCGTGAGCACGACGCCGACGATGTGCGCCTGCTCCTGCGGACCCTGCGCCGCCACCTGAACCAGATGGAACTATAGGAATGCGGAGTGCGGAGTGCGGAATGCGGAGGCAAGGTCCTCCGCGCCGCGCTTTGCACTTATGGGGGGAGATACCGGTTGTCTGAGGTAAAGACGTTCCAGTGCCCATCGTGCGCGGCGGTCTTGCGCGTGGTGGGCGATGCCGCCACGGTGACATGCGACTATTGCGGCAACACCGTCGCCGTCCCCGCCGAATTGCGGCCCCCCCCCCGCTACGTGCCGCCCACCTATGTGGCCGCGCCCGCCCCCGCCTATGTGCTGGCCCCCAACAGCATGGCCCGCACCGCCTCGACATTGGGCATCCTCGGCCTGGTGCTGAGTTGCATCTTCTTGCCGGTCGGGTTCATCCTCTGCGTGATCGCCCTGGTGCTGGCCTGGCAGTACAAACGCCAGCTTGCCCAGACCCCTGGGGCCTTCCCCCACCCCGACGATGCGGGCCGCATCCGCACCGGCCAGGTCACGGCGACCGTTGGGCTGGTGCTGACCGGTCTCCTCTGCGGGTTTGGGGTGTTCCTGTATGGCCTGGGGTTGTTCGTGACCGTGACCGGGGGCACCCCGACGCCGCTGCCGTGAGGGGCGGCTACCGCCCCGCCCCCACCAGCCACAGCCGCACCGTGCCATCATCCGACGCCGAGGCGAGCAGCGCGCCATCGGGTGACCAGGCGACCCGGTTGATCGGGCCGGTGTGTCCGGTCAGGGTTGCCTGCTCCGTTCCATCGCGCCCCCACAGGCGCACGATCCCTTTGTCCCCCCCGGAGGCGAGCAGTTGCCCATTGGGCGACCAGGCCACGCTGGCAATGCGGTCAATCGCCACCCGGTGCGTGACCGGGGTGCCGTCCGCCTGCCAGAGGTTCACCCCATCGCCCCCGGCCAGCAGGGTGCTGTCGGGCGACCAGGCGAGAGCGTTCACGCTGCCACTGCCCTGGCTATAGATCATCGGCTGCGGCACCCCCTCCCGGCTGAGGATCGTGATCGACCCGCTCTCATCCCCTACGGCCCAACGGGTGCTGTCGGGTGCCCAGGCGAAGCCCCAGGACGGCGTGCAGGACGCGCAGCCGAATGTGCTGGTGATCACCGTGCCGTCGGCCCCCCACAAGCCGTAGTCGGTCGCCCCCCCGGCCAGCCGCGTGCCGTCCGCCGACCAGCCCAGGTTGTAGAACTTGCCGCCGCTGAAGCGGGTGTGCAATGTGGTCCGCAGCGCGCCGTCGGGGGTCCAGATCTGCACCGTAGGGTCGGCGGTAGAGACAATGGAGCCGGTCGCCAGCGACCCGCCGTCGGGTGCCCAGGCGACGGCAAAGACGCGGCCTGCTCCTGGCGTGATCGTCCCTTTTGCCGTGCCATCCGCCGCCCACAGCCGCACCGTACCGTCAAACGAACCGGAAGCAAGCGTGCGCCCATCGGGTGCCCAGGCCAGGCCGGGCACCGAGTTGGTGTGCCCGGCGAGGACGGCAGCGGGCGTGCCGTCGCGGTGCCACAGCCGCACCTGGGTATCGGTCGCATTAAACCCCCCCGAACTGGCGGCCAGCGTCAGCCCATCCGGTGCCCAGGCGAGGACCGACAGCGCCCCTTGCTGGCCCGTCAGGACGACGGACTGGGGGTTGGGGGTCACGGGTTGGGGGTTAGGTGGGGTGGGCGGCGACGCAGGAAGAGGAGTGCTGGACGGTGGGGGCACAAGGGTCGGGGTGGCAGGGGCAACCAGCAGCGGCCAGGGCGCGTCGCAGGCGGAGAGCACGACCAGGGCCAGGAGCAGGGTGCAGGTAAGTAGACGATAGTGTTTCAACAGCGATACCCTCCTTTACCCCCAATACACCGCACCGGGGTGAGAGGTTCCCGACCGGCCTCCCTCAGTGGGTGGGCGGCGCGATCAGATTGAACGGCACGCGCCCGACCTCCTCGCCATCGATGCGGGCGATGATGACGTAGGTGCCAGGGTGCTCGAAAACGAGCAGTGCTTCCATCGGCAGTTGGAAGCGTTGCGGGGCACCCACCGGCAGGCCGGGCGGGCGGCCCACCTCTAGCTGCCCGCCCATCTGGGCCAGAGTCTGCCCATCCTCGTCCGCGATTTCCAGTTCGACCATGTGCCGCTGGTTCGTCTCGGTCCAGGGGATGCGGAACGCCGCCGCCACGGCCAGGTTCTTTTGCAGCGGGAAGCCGGTGGTGACGTTCAGCACGTCCCACCCCCCGCCCAGCAGATAGAGCTTGCCGTCGGCCACCTGCGCCGCATCGGCCAGAATCAACCATTCCAGTTCCATGTGCGTCTCCTCCTAATCCCGCGACTTCATCCACTCCACATGCAGCGGGGCTTCGCCGGTGTTCTCGACAAACATCCGCCAGCTTTTTTCGTCACCGGCCTTGAGGCCGTTTTGCGGCGGCACCGGCACGTCGAACTCCGCCGACCCGATCCGCAGGACAACACGCCCCGGCAGGTCCGTCTGGTTGCTGATAAAGACGGCGATATAGTGATCATCGCTCTGTGTTTCCCCCGGTGCCAGGGGCCGGATGACAAAATCGAACATCGGATGCTCCTTTACGGTCGCTCACCACAGAGAGCACAGAGGATACAGAGTTTATACAGAGCCCTCCGTGTTCTCTGTGTTCTCTGTGGTGCAGACGTTACGTTTACGCCGCGTCGGCCAACGCTTCCAGCACCGAGCGGATCGTCTCCAGCCAGTGGGTACCCAGGCGGGGCCGCCACAGGCGCACCTGGCGGGGGCTGAGCTTGACCGCCTCCTTCAACTCCTTGCGGAGTTGATCGTAGACGGGGGGCAGGTGGCGGGTCTGCGCGGCTTTGGTGCTCAGTTGGATGACGAACTCATCCTCCACCGTGCTGATGCTCTCCACCCCGGCATCCTGGCAGAGCGCCTTCAGTTGGACGATGGTCAGGAGCATCTGCGCCGGGCCGGGCAGCGGGCCGAAGCGGTC
Source organism: Chloroflexia bacterium (assembly GCA_038252265.1). Classification (GTDB taxonomy): domain Bacteria; phylum Chloroflexota; class Chloroflexia; order QHBQ01; family JAICKM01; genus JBBSAN01. The sequence goes on along the minus strand of JBBSAN010000442.1, from coordinate 639 downwards.
CTCCAACTCGCGGCGCAGTTCGCGCACCTGGCTATCGGTGCGGGTGCGGGCCAGCCGCTGGTAGAGGTGCAGGCGCACCGCCCCATCGGGCACATAAGCTTCGGGCAGGAAGGCGGTGATCGGCAGGTCGAGCGCCACCGGGGGCGGTTCTTCGGGGCGCGGGCGGCCCTTCGCCTCCTCCACCGCTGCCGACAGGAGCCGGGTATAGAGGTCGAAGCCGACCGAGGCGACGTTGCCGTGCTGCTCCGGCCCCAGCAGGTTGCCCGCCCCGCGCAGTTCCAGGTCTTTGAGCGCGATGCGGAAGCCCGCGCCCAGTTCGGTCGCCTGCTCGATGGTATGCAGCCGCTCCTGGGCGATGTCGGTCACGCGCCGCCCGGTGTGATAGAGGAAGTAGGCATAGGCGCGGTTGGTGCCCCGGCCCACCCGCCCGCGCAACTGGTAAAGCTGGGCCAGCCCGAACGCCTGGGCGTTGTCCACGATCAGGGTGTTGGCGTTGGGAATGTCCAGCCCCGACTCGATGATCGTGGTGCAGATCAGCACGTCGAACTTGTGCTCGATGAAGTCGGTCATCACCTGCTCCAGGTGATCTTCTTCCATCTGGCCGTGGCCGACCACAAAGCGCACATCGGGCAGGAGCTT
>JBBSAN010000441.1:0-6134 GCA_038252265.1 Chloroflexia bacterium | reverse complement strand
GCCTGAAAGGAAGCCTTGCCGGGTCGGTCGAAATACTCAGTCAGGTTGGGCAGGTAGCGCAGCCGCAAGTGAGGCGGGGCGCTGGGCGGCAGGCCCATTGAAACAAGCAAAGTCTTGATGCTCAGTCTTGCCGCCAGCTCATAGGCCAGGTTTTCCGCCACGGTTGAGCAGCCGGTCCCGCCGGCATGGGACAATACCGCGATGCGCTTGGTGCCGGTGATGAAGGCGGCCGAACCGCCAACCACCGGCCCGGCGACTGCCTGCTGCATGGGCGCTGTTTGAGACATATTTGCCCGCGCCGTCATGGCCGCCCCATACCCCGCCTGGGCGATCTCGGTCCAGTTGACCGGAGCGATAAACACCCCGCGCACCATATTCAGGCCTTCGTATGCGCCGCGTAAATCCTTTTGCCCTAAAGGCAGCACTATAACCGCCACACCGTTCCAGGCCGACAGACGCTGCAAGAGGCGCTTCATAGCCTCAGGGTCTGGCGCGATATCGGTCTGGACGATCAGCAATTCCGGGTGCAGGTCATTGACGTTGTTTTCCAGGGTCTGCCACTGGGTGGCGTGCCCGGCCACAATAAAGCGCGCATCCGAGAGCAATGGCGGCTGCATCTGGTAGTAAACCAGCTCGTGACCTGCCCCGGCCAGCAGCACGGAAACCTTATGGGTCTGATAGGAAGTTTCAGACATCGCTTAGTCCTTCTTGCGATAGTCGTTCATTTCCTCGTACAGCTCACCCAGGTTGAGGGTCAGCACATCGGAAACGTCCAGGTTTAGGCCTTTCGTCGATTGCAACGCCAGGTGGATCGCGCCGTATTTGTCCAACGCCGCCAGAAGCGTCGGGGGATCGACTTTTAATCCGGGCGTCACCTCGATTTGCTGGGTAGAAACGTCCAGGACGATGACACTGCCCTCTTGCGCGGATGCGCTGGTGCGGGCGGAGGAGAAAAGTTGTTCCTGGCTGGCCCCGGCCGGCACTTCTTCATAGCGAAAGGGCTGCGGGACCATCAGCACTTTGAGACCGGTAATGGCCAGGCGCGCCAGCGGGGCGGAAGGCGGCACAGGCGTGGGCGTAGCAGTGGGTTCCGCGGTTGGACCCATCGGGACGTTGGGTGTGAGCGCGGGAGAAGAAAACTCCGGGATCGCGGCGGGCAAAACGATGTTCGGGTTTTCGGTGATCAGATCGGGTGAGATCATCCCAATCACCGTTACTGTCTGCCCGGCGCGTAGCAGCCCGGCCACACCGCTGGCTAAATCGACGTGAATGGCCATGGCAATATGTCCTTCCGGCAGTTCAGCGGGTAGCCCGGCGCCGGCAATCTCTCCCAGCACCGACTGTATGATCAGATCACCAGGGGCGCGGCCAACTGCTACCATTTTCCCATCTGCCTCTTCCACTTTGGTCAGCGCATCGGCGGGTTTCCCGCCAGCAGGAATAGTACGCAGCTCGACCAGGTCTTTGGTCAGCAGCGTGCCAGGAGCAATCGGAACGCGCGCGACGACTACCTGAACGGGGCGCACAACGCCGTTCAACAGGGCGATGACCAGCACCCCGATAATGACGGCCAGCACAATGGCGGTAAAGGGAGAGCGTTTCTTGGTTTGCATGTGTTTTCCTTGTTAGTAGATTGGTTTGGACAAACGATTATCAGGAGCGCAGGACTTCTTCGACGCTGGGTCGCAGGGAGACCCTACCCAGTTCCTGAACGATTTCTTGTTCGGAGGGCTCGTCGCATTCGACCATCATCGGACGGATCAGCACCGGCTCTAGCTCATGCACATCCGCACTGTAGCCCAGCTTGGCAATCGCGTACGTCCTGGGAACGCGCGCCAGGTAGCGCTTGTACTCGGTATTCACCAGCCCCTTTTCCGAACGTCCCAGATGTGGCAGGATCATGTCGCGGTCCTTGGCGTCTTTGGTCTGGAAGACAAACAGATTGGCGCAGGAAGAAAGGATCCCGGCCGGCAGTTCGCTGACCGTCTGGGCCATCAGGTGCAGGTAGACGCCGTACTTACGCCCATCCCGCCACATGGTCTGGAAGATGTGGCTGACCGGGTTGCCGCCTTCACCTGCATTTTGATCGGACGCTGCTCCGCCCGAAACGCCGGTCAGCACCTTGTTGGCCTCCTCGAAGAAGATTTGCATCTTGGGAAAAGCCCGGCTGCCATCCAGCGCTTCGCGCCGGCGTGCGACCGCATCGAAATACAGGATACTGGAGAGCAGTGAAAGCAGAGCCGCCTTCGGGTACTCGTCCATTTCGGCGCCACCTTCAATTACGGTGATGCCCCAGCGGTCCTCTGGATTTCCCAATAACCCCAGGTCTTCGACTGGTTCTGCGCTGCGCCCCGGTCCATACTGGCGCGCCATTGTTTCTTCGGCGAACTGCTCCAACCGCAGCAGCACGCCTTCCAGACTGGTGCGGGAAGCCTGATCGCGCTCGAACTCCTTCTGATAGGACCGCAAGCGCTCCACCCAATTCAAGACACTGAGAGTTGAACTGCGATACACGGCTAGCGCCTGCAGGTCTTGCGGTTCCAACCGTTCCAGTGCTACGCCGACAATCACATCATCGATAGGCAGGGAGCTGGCACTGCGCACCTGTTGGACAACCTCGACCTCATAGCGGTCCAGCAGGCTGCCCATCTCTCCACGCTGCACTTTGGGGTCGCTGGTCAGTACCCCCGCCTGAGTGTAAATCTCGGTCAACGCCCGACGCATAAAGCCCAGCTGGCGCGGACCCATCCGCCCGGCATTGGCAAACAACTCCGCGATCATGCTGCGGTAGCGGGCCGGGTCGATGCGACGCGGCACCTGCAAAATGTTCCAGCGCAGCGGCCGTGGCGAGTTAGGGTTCAACTGGCGGATGTCGATATGCTCTTCGCTACGGCCCGGTTCCCGGTACATCAGCCCCGGCCAGCGCAGCGCCTTGCGCCAGCCCTGCCCAAAGTCAAGGACGATGGTGCGATAGTGCCAGTAGCGCGTGGTTTCGTAAGCCAGCCGCTCGGCCGCAATCGATTTACCAAACCCGGTATCGCCTACAAAGGCGGTGTGGAAGTGGCGCGGCTGCTCCAGGCGCAGAAAGACATCCGTCAACTGCCCGGTTTCGGTTGACCACTGCCGGCCCAGGGTCAGGTCGCCAGCCATCTCCGGGTAAAAGGCAAACGGCGGCGTTTCTTCCTGGATGGTCAGCGCCGAACCTTGTTCAAAGGTGCCTGGGGCAGTATAGGCGGCCAGTTGCAGCATGGTCAGCAAGGTCGAATCGGCATAGCCGCTCATCGCTTCGGGGATCGTCTCGACCCGGGTGGAAGGGGTAAAGGCACGCGCATGCAGGCTGATATAAGCCTGCTCTTCCTCGCTCAGGCTGCGGGTCTGCACTCCAGTGACCACATCCTCTGTCCCGTGGAAAGCTTCCGGGATCAAGCCCATCAATGCCTGCGCGCCCTGCTCGCTACGCGCCAAAGCGTAGACATCGGTATAAAATGCACCCTCCCGGCTGGCAATATCCAACAGCTTGCGCTGCGTGCGCATGATCTCGGTCAGGAGGATATTTGGATCGTCCTGCCACTGATAGCTGTTCGAGAGCGAGAACGAAGGTGCGACACCCACGCTCATCCCAGCGCTGAAGCCGCGCCCGATCACCTGGCCAAGCCCGGTTCCCTGGGTTTGAGAGGTTGCGGTGCTGGCCGAATCGGCATGGCTTTTCGTGGTCGAGGTACTGGTGGTATTGGCAACTGAATCAGTTTCGGACCCCGAGGTGGTCCAGGCTTCGGATTGGCTGGTCGAGTGGCTTTGCGAGCCTGTAGTGGACTGGCTTTGGGTGGTTCCCTGGGAAACCGTGTCGGACTGACTGGAAGTGATCGAATGCATGGTCGAATCTGCCGATCCACTGCTTGATGTCATCCCATCCGAAGATCCCCAGCTGGCACTCCCACCCACATTGGCCGACAGGCCTACCCCCGCTGGTGCGATACTGCCACCCACGCCGCCGTTCACGCCGTAGCCGGAACTATCCGCATGGGTATAAGCCGTGCCGGAGGATTCGGTGTGCGAAGTGCCATCCGTTACCGCCGCCCCTTCTGTATGCGCGCTGCCGTGGCTGACCGCCGTACCCTGCGTAGCCGAAGTTCCAGCGGTATCGGTTTCCGTGACCCCTACCGTATGCGCCCAGCCGCTCGTGCTGGCATGGCCTACCGTATGGGCCTGGCCTTCTGCGTTAGCCACGCCATCCGTTGACGCATGGCCTTCGGTAACCCCGCTGCCCTGGTTGGTGCTATACGAGTGGGAAGCATTTTCGGCCAGTCCGCCGGTCAGGATGGCCGGCAGGCTGATGCCAAACGACGCTGCCCTTGATCCGGTCTGGCGAGAGGCATACACTGAGGTGTCTTCCAGCAGGCCCGAAAGCATGGTGGTGATATCCGTGAGGCTGACGTGGCTGGCGATCACCAGCAGCATGAACTCCTCGCTCAGCCCGCTCATGCCACGAAAGAGCAGCTCGTTTTGCTGCATCGAATACTGCTGCGCGCCGGGCTGCCCGGACGTCAGCGGATCGCGTAGGGAGGCGTCTCCGCCGCGGGCGTTTTCCCGCGGATCAGGATGACCCACCGTAACCAGGGCAAAGTTCATCTGGGTAAAGGCGTTGGCAATCCACTGGGCGATCGTCGGAGTGAGCGGTTCCAGGCGGATCTGCCGGTACGCGCCAATCATAGCCGCTTTCATGGCCATCATCATCTGAGCGGATTTCTGGATGGCTTCCTCTTTAATGGCGCTAAAGGCTGAGACCCCGTAGCACTGCACGATGCCAATGCGTGGCTGCTCAAAAATGCCGGCGGCCAGGTAGACCAAGTCAACGTTGGAGCCGTACAGGCCGCGCAGCACTGTGCGCATCTTTTGCAGCAGCCCGGCATCCCGGCGGGATTCCAGCGAAATATATTTCAGTTGCAGCAGGTGCACCACCCGGTAGCCTTCATATACTTGCCTACCCTCCTGTTCCTGGACATGGAAACACAGGTACTCCAACTGCTCGCGCTCCGTGGTGAAGCGTAGGTCGATCTCGCCCACCCGCAGATCATCGGGAACGTGAAGGTTAGCTGCTTTGGGCAGCCAGGGGATTTTTTCGGTTAGCCGGTCGATGATTTTTGCCATTGTATCCTTTAGTGTCTCGTGAAGTGACCAGTTTGGGCTCGTCATCTCACGAGACACCTCCTGCGATTTGCAGAAGATGCTCACTTACTTCGTAAGCGCCGCCTGATGTTCTTTGGGCTAGTCTTACCAATCCGGATCAATCGCTTCCGCTTCGTCCGGTTCGCGCACCGAATATCTCGGGGAACGGCGAGTGGAATGCGAAGCAGGTTGGGTTTCTGCCTCTGCCTGTGCCTTGGTAACCGGCTGGGGCTGCCAGGGACGCAGCCGTATCAGCAGTCCCACTTGAGCGATTAAAGCGGCAAAAGCAGTAACGACGATGACGCCGGCGAGCGCGATGATCATGATGACCACGCCCAGCACCGGACCCCTCAGTATGTCAAGGAGCGAATGCATAGAGACCTCCAACGTTAGAATAGGAACCCAGGTTGTCGAAAAAAGCCAAGGTTGGATAAAACAGTTCTCATCAACAAGAAGAGAACAGCAAACAGACCTGTTTCACGATTGGTGAAGGAGTTCCATTCGATGTCCTACTGCCTCGTCCGGTAGCGTTGGATGATCTCAGTCGCATTGGCCAGCGGGTTAATCAGCGACCAGGGGTTGAGCAGTGCCTGCTGGAGCAGCATGGCGAAATATCCCAGTGGGATCACCAGCCACAGCGCCCATAAAATGATCGTGGTGACGTTGCTGCGCGTATTGGCGATCACCGTTGCCGCGCTTTCGGTCGTGCCGATCAACGCAGCCCATTGTTCTGGCGAGAGCTGAGCGGTGTAGGCCAGGTACAACCGGCTGCCCAGCACGGCCAGCGCATAAATCAGGATGCCGGCTTTCACGTTCCACAACGTGGTGGTTTCCTGTTGGCGAACCAGCAGCAAAACCACAAAGCCAAAAGTCCACATGGCTGCGCCAATCCAGGGCACCGGCGCGCCCATGCCCCACTGGCTGACAACCCAGAAAAGCACGGCGACGCCGGTGATGACCTGGGCGGT
>JBBSAN010000440.1:0-6134 GCA_038252265.1 Chloroflexia bacterium | reverse complement strand
GCAGCATGTGGATCATGACCAGGGCAAAGATCAGGTAGGCGTTATAGTAATGGAAGTTGAGGATCAGCGACCAGCCGGGGGTTTGCAGCGTGGTGACGGTCTGGGCGTAGGCCTGGCTGGCGTCCGGGGTATAGCGGAAGAGGAGGAGAAAGCCGGTCAGGAATTCCAGGCCGAGCGCAATCGCCAGCACCCCGCCCAGCGCGTACCAGATGTTGTTGACTTCGACGGGGGTCAGGTACTCACGCATCAACGGCCCTAAGGCGAGTTGATCTTCCAGCGCACCCCAGAGACCCCGTCGGGGGGAGTCGGATGGCCCCGCCGGGTGGGCCAGCGGCGCCGGGGGGGGCGGGGGCGCGGCGGGCTTTGCTCCTGGTTCCGCAGGAGCGCTAACAGACGGGACGGACATGTCAGACATCCAAGTACCTCCACTGGCCGCCCGGGGAGTAGATCCCCGAGCGTAGGGTGCACGTGCCGTCCCTGTTGCGTGCCCTGACTGCAAACCGCTCACACAGGTCAGTGGGGGGCTGCTGCACGGCGGGGGTGGCAGTTGTCGGTATTGGTCTCTATTCCGCACGATTCTCCGGCGATAGGCACTTGCTCCTCTCTAGCTTATGGGCAGACACGGTATGCTGATAGTTGTGGCGACCAGATCGTTCTCCCTGCCTAGCAGCTTGGCCGGAAGAACGATTTTCGCCAAAATTCGCCCTACCGAGGGCCGATTTCAGCGCCAATAGTAAGAGATCCATCCCACTTTGGTGGTCAAAATGGCCGAAAATAGGGCCAGCAACTTTCTCTCGGACACGCTGCTCGGGGTAAGTCAGCGGGCTCTAGCATAGCACGCCAGGGGTGGCCTGTCAAGCGCCCGGCCTAGCTTGGTGTTCAGCCCCGCCGCCTGGTCCTTCGCACGGGACAAGCGGCGGGGCTAGAAGATCTGCGCTCAGAAGGACAGCCGGGTTGAGCGGGGCCACCGCGTAACTCTTGTCATTTGAGAGGGATGAATGGCCCCGGCGGCAGGGGCGGGTTGGGTATAGATTCCAGGCAGGGGGTTGTGGTATAATGCGGCTGAATAGATCCGCGTTTATGGAAAGTTGGCAGGACGTATGACAGGCAAGCGCTTAATCGGGCAGCGAACGTTTACGACCGCCGGGTTGGTGTTGATGACGATTGCCTTTTTGGTGGTGATCGTCAATGTGTCGTTGCCAGGCGGCCCGGCGAACCCGGTGGGGCAGGTGCTGTGGTCGGGGGTGAAGGCGGGGATGGCGGTGGTGCTGCTGGCGGCGTGGGCGTTGCTGAATATTCCGCCACCGCCGATCCCGCATGGGCAGTTTATTCTGGGGGTGGCGGAGCTGGGCGAGGCGCAGCGGACGGCGGAGGGCGGGCTGATCGTCGCGCCGCCGCCGCGGACGTTGTGGGACGATTTCCGGGCCAGCCTGCCGCCGAGTGTGCCGTTGCCGCAGCGGTTGCCGGTGTTGCGCGTGCCGACGACGCTGGGGGGGGCGCGGGCGCTGGTGCGTGGGGCGCTGGGCCGGGGGGACGATGGGGAGGACGCGCCCGCCGCAGGGCGGGTGCCGTCGATGGCGGCGCGGGCGGCGCGGGCCGCGGGGGAGTTGCCCGATGCAGAGGATGAGGGCGACGGGGTGCAACCGGCTCCGCCGCCGCCGCCGATGCCGACGGAGGGCCGCGCGGCCACGGCCTGGTTGATGGAGCGCTTTAATATGCGCTGGGCGAGCGATCCGCTGGTGGGGTTGATTGCCGACGACCTGGCCTTTGCCCCGGACGGGGATACGGCGCGGGCGCTGGCCGGGGGGATCCATGCCGACGCGGTGCTGTGGGGCGTGATCCGGGCCGCCCCGGCTCCGACGTTGTGGATGACGGTGGAGGTGATCAGCGACCTGGAGGGGCGGGCGCAGGCGGGCGAGGTGGAGCTAAGGCTGGCCGGGCTGCGCCAGTTCAACGTGGGGCCGCTCGCGCCGAACCGGCCCGAATTGGTGTTCGCGCTGGTGACGGGGCTGGCCCATTACGCGGCGCGGGATTTCCGCGAGGCGTTAAACGAGTGGGGCACGGCGCTGATCGCGGCGCGGGTGGACCGCGACATGCACCCGCCGCTGGATGCGGCGTCGGAGGCGGTGGTCCATTTCTACCGGGGCAACGCCTATTTTCTCGACGCGGCGGCGCTGCCGCCGGATAAGCGGCGGGAAACGCTGCTGACGGCAGAGGCGGCGTATGTGGAGGCGCTGGCGGCGGACCCGCTGCTGGCCGAGGCGCACCATAATTTGGGATTGGTCTATCAGGCGCAGGGGCGGCTGGACCGGGCGGCCCCGGCGCTGGCGAAAGCGTTGGAGCTGGACCCGACCCTGACGCGGGCGCGCTATAACCAGGGGGTGCTGGTGCTCAACCTGGGGCAGATCGAGCGGGCGACGGCGCTGTTCGAGGAATTCGTTAAGACGCGGCCCGGCGACGCCGAGATTCACCGGGCGCTGGGGCGGGTGTACCGGGTGGCCGGGCGGATGGACGAGGCGGAGGCGGCGTTCAAGGCGGCGGTGCGGCTGGCACCGGGGTATGCGCAAGCCCATGCCGACCTGGCGGCGCTCTATTATGAGCGGGCCCGCCCGGTGCAAATGGCTCTGGAGCCGCTGGAAGCGGAACTGGAGCGGCTGGTGGCGGCGGGGCGGGACACGCGGGCCATCGAAGCGCGGGCCACGCCGTTGCAGCAGCAGCAGCAGGCCTGGCTGGAACTGGCGCGGACCGAATTGACGCGGGCGGTAGTCGAGCGGCCCAGCAACGCCTATGACCATTACAACATGGCGGTGGTGTTGCACGACAGCGGGCAGGTGTCGGCAGCGGCGGAAGAAGTGCAGGTGGCCGAGCGGCTGCGCCCACCGTATGCCGAGTATGGGGTGCGCTGGGCGGCGAACGGGCACCTGGACCACACCACACACCAGTTTATCGAAGCGACCGCGCTGCGCCCGGCCAGCGCGGAGACGTTCATCAATGTAGGGCTAGACTTGCAGCGTGAGGGACGGATCGCGGAGGCGACCGACCAGTTTATCCGCGTGCTCTATCTGGACCCGGCGAACCCCGACGCGAATTACCGGCTGGGCATGGTCTATATGGCGCAGGGCGAGGCGGACGCGGCGGCGCTGCATTTGCAGAACGCGATCAGCGCGCCGCATGATCCGCCCTGGCCGCCCGCCGACGCAGTAGACGCGCTGGCGACGGTCTATCGCAACCGGCAGGATTATGGCCGGGCGCTGGCCCTGTTGCAGGCGCAACTAGCCCGGAATCCGCACGACGCAAAGGCTCACTATAACCTGGGGACGATCCACCGGCGGCAGGGGCGGCTCGATGAGGCCATCGCCTCGTTCCGGGCGGCGATCCAGTATGACCCCAGCCTGATGGACGCGCATTATAACCTGGGGGTGGCCTACACCGCGTCGGGACGGCTGGACGAGGCGCGCGACGAGTTCCAGCGGATCGCCAAGCTGAACCCGAACGACCCCGATACGCATGTGCTGGTGGGGGTGGCGCTGAAGGATGCGCGGCAGTATGACGCGGCGCGGGCCGAGTTCGAGCACGCGATCCGGCTGAACCCCGACCATGTGGAGGCGCACTATAACCTGGGACTGGTCTACCAGGCGTTGGGGCGGCACGATGCGGCGATGTTCGAGTACAAGGATGTGCTGCGGCTGGACCCGAACAACACGCGGGTGTTGACCCGGCTGGGCATGGTCCACGCCGACGCGGGGCGGATGGACGACGCGATCGCGATCTTCAGCCGGTTGGTGAAAGAGGACGCGAACAACGCGGAGGCGCATTATAACCTGGGGATTGCCTTCCGGGCGCGCAACGATGTGGCCGGGGTGCTGCGCGAGTTCCGCGAGGTGGTGCGGCTGCGGCCCGATGATGCGGAGGCATTCAACACGCTGGGTGAGGCGTACCGCACGGCGGACCAATTGGAGGCGGCGGAGCACGCGTTCCGGCGCGGGATTGACTTGCGGCCCGACCTGGCCGAGGCGCACTATAACCTGGGGCGGGTGCTGATGGCGATCAACCGCACGCAGGAGGGCGTCGATCAACTACGCATCTATGAGGCGCTGAAAGACCGGGAGCGGCTGGCGGCGATGCGGCGCGACCGGTTGGTGGTCAGCGATTAGGGGTTGGGGGTCAGGGGTCAGGGATCAGGGGTCAGGCGTTCGGGTTTTCCTTTCTTGCGGTTTTAGTTTGGATATCACGGGCGGGCGACGAGGTGTCGGCCCGCCTTTTTGTGTACGCTCCGGCCCTAACCTCCGACGCTCTTTGTAGGATAGGGCTCTGCCCATTGATGGGGGGGATTCCTCGATGCTAGGGGCACCCACCATCAATGGGCAGAGCCCTATCCTACAGACGGTGGGGCAATGGTTGAGCGGATCTTCGGTGTTGTTCCTCGCAGGAGCAATAGACGGGGCGGCAGATCACATCTGCTGTCCCGTCTTTTTCATGCGCGGGGAATGAGCAGAAAATGAGCAGATTTCGGTCTAGCGTCTGCGGGCGGCGGGTAGTACAATAGGAGACGTAGGGGGTGCCGCAAGGGTCTGGCGGGGGCGGGGGTGCGAGAATGGCCTGCGGACGCGGCACAGTGCAGTGCAAGGAGGGATCACGATGGCGCACGCTGCCACGGTTGAGCATTCGGCACAGAGCAGTACGCAGGAGGTGGCGCGGCTCTACGCGCCCAGTTGGGTGGACCGGTTGACCGATCTGGTGCGGCGGTTGCCGGGGCCTAGCCCGCTCTATTACCTGGGGGCGTGGCTGGTATTGACGGCGCTGGAACTGGGGCTGAAATGGAGCGAGGGGATGTATCCGGTGGGGACGGTCTTTCCGTTCCATATCGTGCTGACGCTGAACGCGGTCTATGTGGTCGCGCTGATGCATTATCTGGACGACATGGCGGAGCGGGCGCTGCGGACGTTTCGCCCGGCGATCAACGTGAGTGATGCGGAGTATGAGCGGCTGCGCTATCAGTTGACCAACCTGCCCGCCCGGCCCACGCTGGTTGCCAGCCTGCTGGGGGCGGGGTGGATCATGATCTTTCTGATCTTTTTCGCCGGGAATCTGGTGACGGTCGGGCGCGTGTTCACGTCGCCCGTCAGCGCGGTGGTTGATGGGGCGCTGCTCTTCCTGATCTGGTGGGGCAACGGGGCGCTGATCTATCATACGATTCACCAGTTGCAGTTGGTGAGCCATATTTATAGCCTGGCGCGGGTCAATGTGTTCCGGCTGGGGCCGCTGTATGCGTTCTCGGCGCTCACAGCGCGGACCGCAGTGGGCTGGCTGTTTATCACTTATGCGTTTATCGGCTCGCTACCGGGGTTGGTGAACAACGCGGCGGTGATCGGGTCGGCGGTGGGGTTGACGCTGCTGGCGATGGTGACATTCGCGCTGCCGTTGCTGGGGATTCATGGGATGCTGGAGGCGGAGAAGCACCGGCTGCTAGACGAGGCGGGGGCGCAACTGGAACTGAGCATTGTGGAGACGCACGGGCACCTGGACGCGCACGCGCTGGACCATGTGCCGGCGATGAAGACGGCGATGGAATATTTGCTGGCGGAGAAGGAGATGCTGGCGAAGCTGCCGACGTGGCCCTGGCAGCCGGGGACGGTGGGCGGGCTGGGGGCGGCGCTGATCTTGCCGATCCTGCTGTGGGCGATCCAACATGCGTTGGAGCGGTTTTTCTAGGGGATCTCGTTGTTTATATAGGTTATAATCAATCTGGAAGCCTGATTGATGGGACGGTTGGCTGGCCTATATCGCGTGGTGCGTGCTTACTGAGACGTTTGAGGGATGAACCTTATGATGCAAGCTACTGAACATCTGTATATTGTCACCGACGACAGCATTCTGCGTGGGGAGCCGATTGTCATTGTATGGCTCTGGCAAAGTCGATTGGTGCTGGCCGACCCCTGCTGTCATCCTGAGCGTAGCAAAGGATCTTCTTGGCGGTCCGGTGTGCGCACGCTAAGATCCCGATCTTCCCTGACGACTTGGTGGCCCCGGCAAGATCCTTCGCTGCGCTCAGCTTGACTGCTCTCAAATACCAACATGGAGGCCAGACCGCAGCACCGTCGGTGGGTATTTGATCGCTGGTGGTGACCCCGCAG
>JBBSAN010000439.1:0-6138 GCA_038252265.1 Chloroflexia bacterium | reverse complement strand
TGTACTACCCCCGCTGTCTGGGTTGCACCGTGAACCGTTTGGTGTGTTTCTTTGATTTATGGTGTGTCCGACTCCGGCTGTCATCCTGAGCGCTGCGAAGGATCTTCTCGGCGGTCCGAGGTGCTCAGGGCAGGATCCCGATCTTCGTTGACACTCTGGCGGCCCCGACAAGATCCTTCGCTGCGCTCAGGATGACAGGATTTTTGGCTAGCTTGAGGCTATTCTGTAAACGAGGGTTTCAATGGCAGGACGCTTGACAACACATGTGCTGGATACTGCCCGTGGGGTGCCTGCCGCGCATATGCAGATCGAGCTGTGGCGGATCTTTGGGAAGGACGAGCAGCGGGTGTTGCTGAAGACGGTGCGGACGAACCGGGATGGGCGGACGGATGCGCCGCTGTTGGAGGGGGCCGATCTGGTCGAGGGGGTGTATGAACTGGTGTTTGGGGTGGGCGCGTACTTCCACCCCTATCCAGAGGAGCAGGGGATCGCGGTGCCGGAGACGCTCTTCTTGGATCAGGTGCCGGTGCGCTTTGGGATTGCGGACCCGGCGGCGCACTACCATGTGCCGCTGCTGACCTCGCCGTGGGCCTACAGCACGTACCGGGGGAGTTGAGCGACGATGTCTCTGGATGCTGCCGGTACCGTGATGGCGCGCTGCGCGAACCTGGCGACCCTCAGTGAGGAGCCGGATCGGTTGACCCGTCGCTTCGCTTCGCCGCCGATGCGCGAGGTCAATGCGCTGGTCGGGGGGTGGATGCAGGCGGCGGGGATGACCGTGCGGCAGGATGCGGTCGGCAACCTGATCGGGCGCTATGAGGCCGAGCGGGCCGGGACGCGAACCCTGCTGCTGGGATCGCACCTGGACACGGTGCGCGACGCGGGCAAGTATGACGGGCCGCTGGGGGTGCTGGTGGCGCTGGGGGCGGTGGCGCAGCTTCATGCGCAGGGGACACGGCTGCCGTTCGCCCTCGAAGTGCTGGCCTTTGCCGACGAAGAAGGGCTGCGCTACCATACGGCCTACCTGGGCAGCAGGGCGTTCACCGGCACACTGGACCCGGCGACCCTGGCGCTGACCGACGCCGACGGGATCACCCTGGCCGAGGCGATCCGCGCCTCCGGCGGCGACCCGGCGGCGCTCACCCCCGACCACTGCGCCGCCGATGATCTATTGGGCTACTGCGAGGTCCACATCGAGCAGGGGCCGGTGCTGGAGGCGCGGGGGCTGCCGGTGGGCGTGGTCTCGGCTATCGCCGGGCAAAGCCGGATCGGTGTGCAATTCGTAGGTGAGGCCGGGCACGCGGGCACGGTGCCGATGGTCACCCGGCGTGATGCGCTTGTTGCCGCCGCCGCGTTCGTGCTGGCGGTGAACGCGCTGGCACGGGCGACAGCAGGATTGGTCGCCACAGTCGGCGAGTTGCAGGTGGAGCCGGGGGCCAGCAACGTCATCCCTGGTCGGGTGACGCTCAGCCTGGACGTGCGCCACCAGGAGGATGTAGTTTGGCAGGCGGCGCGTGCCCGCTTGCAGGAGCAGGCCGGGCAGATCGCCGGGGAGTATGGCGTTCAGGTGGCCTGGCACGTTGTGCAGGAAACCCCGGCGGTGCCGTGCAGCCCGGCGCTGACGGATCGGCTGGCGCGAGCGGTGGCGGCAGAGGGCGTCCCGGTGCTCCATCTGCCGAGCGGGGCGGGGCATGATGGGGTGGTGCTGGCGGGGATCACCGAGATCGCGATGCTGTTTGTGCGCTGCGAGCGGGGCATCAGCCATAACCCCGCCGAGTCGGTGACAACGGACGATGTAGCGGTGGCCCTGGCGGTGCTGGGGCGCTTCCTGGCCGATCTGGCGGCGGAGCAGCGGTCATGAGCCAGTATGATTTGATCGTTCGCAACGGGACGCTGGTGACGGGAGCCGGTCTCCAGCGGGCCGATCTCGCCGTGGCGGAGGGGCGGATCGTCGGCATCGGGCCGGAACTGGCCGGCACGGCGGGAGAGACAGTGGACGCGACCGGGCTGCACATATTCCCTGGCGTGATTGACGCTCATGTCCATTTCAACGAGCCGGGCCGCGCCGAGTGGGAGGGGTTCGCCACCGGCACGCGGGCGCTGGCGGCGGGCGGCACGACACTCTTCTTCGATATGCCGCTCAACGCCCACCCCCCGACAACGGACGCGGCCAGTTTCCATGCGAAAGTCGCGGCGGCGCAGGAGACAGCGCGGGTGGATTACGCCCTCTGGGGCGGGCTGGTACCCGGTAATGTGGACCAGTTGCCCGAACTGGCCGCGCGGGGCGTGATCGGCTTCAAGGCGTTCATGTCGAACAGCGGCATTGACGATTTCGCCGCCGTGGACGACCTGACGCTCTACGACGGGATGGCAGCGGTCGCCCGGTTGGGCAGCCTCGTCGCCGTTCACGCCGAGAGCGACGCGCTGACCGGGCTGCTGGCCCGGCGGGCGGTGGCGGCGGGGCAGACAAGCGTGCGGGATTATCTCCGCTCGCGCCCCGTCGTAGCCGAACTCGAAGCGATCAGCCGGGCGATTCTCTTTGCCGAGGAGACAGGCTGCCGCCTCCATATCGTCCATGTCAGCACGGGGCGGGGGGTGGATCTGGTGGCGGCGGCGCGGGCGCGGGGGGTGGATGTCAGTTGCGAGACGTGCCCGCACTACCTCGTGCTGACCGAGGAGGACATGGAACGGCTGGGCGCGGTGGCGAAGTGCGCGCCGCCGCTGCGTTCAGGCGCTGAACAAGCGGCGCTCTGGCGGCACCTGGCCGACGGTACGCTGCCGATGGTCGCCTCGGACCATTCGCCCGCGCCCGCGTCCATGAAGACGGGCGACAACTTCTTCCAGGTGTGGGGCGGCATTTCCGGCTGCCAATCGCTGCTGGCGCTCTTGCTGACCGAGGGGGCCGAGCAGCGGCAGTTGTCGCTGCCGATTATCGCCCGCGCTACGGCGGAATACGTGGCGGCGCGGTTCGGTCTTGCGCCGGGCAAAGGGGCGCTAGCGGTGGGTGCGGATGCCGATCTCGCGCTGGTAGACCTGACCCATCGCTCCACCCTAGCGGCCACCGACCTGCACTACCGCCACGCGCACAGCCCTTATGTGGGCCGCGTGTTCTGCGGGCAGGTCGTCCGCACGCTGGTGCGCGGTACGACGGTCTGGCGCGACGGGCGGATGGTGGGGGCGGCGGTGGGGCGGCTGGTGCGACCAAATGTAGTGAAATGAAGCGTTTGAGTTGGTTTAGTAGTGCCTTCCGTTTATAATGAGTTCAGGAGGTAATTAAACATGCCAACCGCCCAAGAAGTTTATGCGTCTACAGTCCAGCGATTGCCCCCCGCCGAGCGTTTGCGGCTAGCTGCTTTGATTTTGGATGAGCTGACCCAATCAAATTTGCTCTCAGTGGATGAGTCTGATACCTGGAGCGATGAAGATATAGAGGATCTGCGGGCTTACTCTTTTCAGTATGCCGCAACACGCTATCCAGAGGAAGACGACATTGCCTAATCCCGGTGATGTGGTTTTGGTGGATTTCCCAGGAGCACAAGGGATCAAGCGGCGTCCCGGTGTAATCTTGTCGTCCCCGCTCTACCACACAACCCGCCCTGACTTGATCGTGGGTCTTATCACTACTCATACGATGGGAGCGACCGCGCCGAGTGACTATGTATTGCAGGACTGGGCGGCAGCCGGTCTGCATCGTCCTTCTGCTTTCCGTACTTTCCTCTCTATGATCCCCAATTTTGCGGTTAGGGCACAGGTTGGGCATCTCTCCACTGCTGATTGGCAGGGCGTCTGCGCCAGCGTGAAGTCTGCTCTCGCCGCTCTATAACCTCAGTCTACAGCCGACAACATCCTCTTCCGGCGTTTCCCAAGAGAAGTGTAGATCAAAAATCTGTTGTTAGAGAGGACTGTGCCCATGTGGCAAACGTATCTTCAACCGACGACGCTTGAAGAAACCCTGGCCCTATTGCACGAACAGGGGGGGCAG
The DNA here is from genome assembly GCA_038252265.1 of Chloroflexia bacterium. Classification (GTDB taxonomy): domain Bacteria; phylum Chloroflexota; class Chloroflexia; order QHBQ01; family JAICKM01; genus JBBSAN01. Next base: position 2,156 of record JBBSAN010000439.1, on the reverse strand, counting down.
GCGCGGTTGGTGGCGGGCGGGACCGATCTGCTGGTGGAGTTGCAGCGCGGCATCCGGCCCACGGCGACGGTCATTGACATCAGCAAGCTGCGCGACCTGAAGTATGTGCGGGCGGCGGACGGCTGGCTGATGCTGGGGGCGCTGGCGACGCATAACGACGTGCTGGCCTCGCCGGAAGCGCGGGCCGGGGCGCTGCCGCTGGCGCAGGCGTGCCTGGATATCGGCGCGCCGCAGATCCGCACGCGGGGCACCCTGGCAGGCAACCTGATCACGGCCTCGCCCGCCAATGACACGATTGTCGCGCTGATGGCGCTGGGGGCCGAGGTGGTGCTGGCGCGGCAGGGCGGGGAGCGGGTGGTGCCGCTCGATCAGTTCTATCTCGGCGTGCGGCGCACGGTGCTGGCCCCTGATGAATTGCTGCGCGAGATCCGCCTGCCGTTGCTAACGGCGAACCAGCGCGGGTTGTGGCGGCGGCTGGGGTTGCGGCGGGCGCAGGCGATCTCGGTCGTCCACTTCGGGATCGTGCTGACGTTGGACGGCGACCGGGTGACGGCAGCGCGGATCACGCTGGGCGCGGTGGCCCCGACGATTGTGCGGGCGGCGCAGGCTGAGGCGTTCCTGGCGGGGAAGGCGCTCACCCCCGATGTGTGCATGGAGGCCGGACGGCTGGCCTGCGCCGATATCCGCCCGATCAGCGACTTGCGCGGGTCGGCGGCGTACAGGTTGGCGACCCTGGCGGCGCTGGCGGCTGCCGCGCTGGGCGACCTGGGGGCGAATCGGCAGGCCGACGGCTTCCCCGCCCGGCCCATCCTGCTCGATACGGGGGTCGGGGGTCGGGGGTGGGGGGTCGGGAGTTCAGGGATTCTGGCGGTACGGGAGCCTTCGGGGCCTGAACCACTCATCAGCTTGCCTACACCTGCGTTCGACGGCGTGATTGATACGACCGTCAACGGGCAGCGCCGCCAACTGGCCCACGCGGCGGGAAAGACGCTGCTGGACGCGTTGCGGGAGGATGCCGGGCTGACCGGGACGAAAGAGGGTTGCGCCGAAGGGGAATGTGGAGCCTGCACGGTCTGGCTCGACGGGCAGGCGGTCATGTCGTGCCTGGTGCCCGCGCCGCAGGCCCACCATGCGACCATTATCACCATCGAGGGCCTGGCCGGGCCGGACGGTTTGCATCCCCTCCAACAGGCATACATTGATCACGCCGCCGTCCAATGCGGCTTCTGTATCCCCGGCATGATCATGGCCGGGGCGAAGTTGCTGGACGAGCGGCCAGGGCCGAATTTGGAGGAGGCACAGGTGGCGATCAGTGGGAACATTTGTCGCTGTACCGGTTACCGGAAAATTTTAGATGCCATGTTGAGCGCGGGAGGCCGGTCATGACCGACCTGATCGGAGCCTCGATCCCCCGCACCGATGCGCGGGGCAAGGTGACGGGGGCGACAAATTATCCCGCCGACTTGATTCGCCCCGAGATGTTGCAGGGCAAGGCGGTGTTCGCCCACCGGCCCCATGCGCGGATTGTGAGCGTGGATACGAGCGCGGCGCTAGCCTATCCCGGCGTGGTGGCGGTGCTGACGGCAGAGGATGTGCCGTGCAACACGTATGGGCTGGTGGAGAACGATCAGCCGGTGTTGTGCGGCACGACGGTGCGCTATGTGGGCGACCGGGTGGCACTGGTGGTGGCCGAGACGGGGGCGGCGGCGGCGGCGGGGACGGCGCTGGTGCGGGTGGAGTATGAGGACTTGCCGGTGGTCAGCGAGGCGCGGGCGGCGTTGGCTGAGGGGGCGTTCCTGGTCCACGAGTCGCACGGCACCAACCTGATTGGGCACATCCCCATTCGCAAGGGCGACGCGGCGCGGGCGCTGGCCGAGGCCGACGTGGTGCTGGAAGGGGAGTACACGACCTCCTGGCAGGAGCACGCCTACTTGCAGCCAGAGGCGGGGATCGCCTACGTGGACGCGCACGACCGGGTGGTGGTTGAGACGGCGGGGCAGTGGTTGCATGAGGACCGGCGGCAGATCGCACGGGTGCTGCAATTGCCCGAAGAACAGGTCGTCGTGCGCTATGCGGCGATTGGCGGGGCGTTCGGCGGGCGGGAAGACCTGTCGATCCAGCACCTGCTGGCGCTGGCAGCGTGGACGCTCAAGCGC
>JBBSAN010000438.1:0-6157 GCA_038252265.1 Chloroflexia bacterium | reverse complement strand
TGCGGTGGTCCTGGTCCTCGATGAGATGAACACGCGCCGGGCCGCCGAGGCGCGCGTGCAAGAACTGGAAACGTTCCTGGCGGCGCAGGGCGCGCCTCCGCCGCGCCGTATGTGAGCCAGATGCCCCGTTCCCTCGCCCTCCCGGCGGGTCTCCTCCTCGCCGGGGCGATCCTGTTCAGCCTGACCTATTTTGTCTACCGCCCGCTCCAGCTTGACATCGGCGGGCCGGTGGACGACGGCCACACGCGGGGCTTCTACCAGCGCGAAGTGACCCCCGATGGTGCAACCTACCGCTGGAGTTCCGGCGCGTCCAGCCTGATCTTCCAGGGGGCGGGGATCGCCCCGTTCACTGTGGCGCTCCAGGCCAGCAGCGGGCGCGAGGCGGGCAGCCCCCCGATCCCGATCACCGTTACCGCGCAGGGCCAACTGCTCACCGTCCTGACGCTGACCAACGACAGCCGCCTCTATACGATCACTGTCCCGGCGGGCGGGGTACAAGCCCTGTCTGGCGATCTGGTGCTGGACTTCCGCAGCCCGACTCACCTGCGCCCCCGCGACTCGCGGCAACTGGGCTTCATCGTGGACTTTGTCCGGGTGACGCCGGATGGCCCGGTGCTGCCTGCGCCGGGGCGGGTGCTCCTCTTGCTGATCGCCGTGGGGCTGCTCTATGCCCTGGTGCGACGGCTGGGCTGGCGCGCCTGGGTCGCGATGCTCGTGGCGGGCGGGTTGGGGCTGGGTACGACCGGGGTACTGGTGGCGGCGCGCCTGCTGGTGACGGTCTATAGTGCCCGGCTGGTGGCCCTGCTCCTGTTGGCCCACGTCATGTTGACGCTGGTAAGCTGGGGCACGCGGGCGCTGGCCCGGTGGGCGATGCCGCAGCGGCTGTGGCCCGCCGCCCATCCCGGCTGGCGGCTGCTGCTCACCCTGTTCACCGTGGCCCTGCTGGTCAAAGCGGGCGGGCTGCTCTACCCGCATAGCTTCATCGTGGACGCCGACTTTCACTTGCGGGTGATCAACTGGCTGGTCACCGGGCAGTTCCCCGACCAGCACACCCTGGCTTTCTCGGTGATGCCCGAAGACGAGTGGAAGCAGCGGGTCTTCATCCCCTATTCGCCGTTTTTCTACGTCGCCTTCGCCCCGCTCACCTGGCTGCCTCTGCCGGTATCGGCCACGGTGCCCCTCACGGCGGCACTGCTCGACGTGCTGCGGATTCCGCTGGTCTTTTTGCTGGCGCTGCGGCTAGGGCCGGGGCTGAATCGCGCTCTGGCGGCGGCGGCGGTGTTCACCTTCATCCCCGCCACCTATGTGCTGCAACAATGGGGCAACTGGCCGACGCAGATCAGCCTGTGGCTGACTCTGTCCTGGCTAACGGTCGTGGCGTTGGCCTGGGAGCGGCTGCACCGGCCCGGCCCGTTCCTCCTCAGCAGCGTCTTGCTCGGCCTGGCGCTCCTCTCCTACACGGTCACGGCGGGCTATATCGGGCTGATCTTTGGCCCGCTCCCGATCCTGGGCCTGATCGTCTCGCGGGCGCACCGGCGCACCTATGGCGCGCTGCTCCTGTCTTTTGTGGCGGGGATCGCCTTCGCCCTGGTGGGGTTCTACGGGGCCTACCTGGGCGAGTTTCTCACTGTGTCGATTCCGGCGCTGCTGGGGGCGACGGCAGACACCGGGGCGGGCGGCTCCGGCGGCAGCGTCACCACCCGTTCCGGTGGGGTGCTGGGCTTCCTGACTGCGTCGGTGGGCAAGGCGCTCCAATCGTATGGCCTGGTGCCGGTGTTCGGGCTGGGGCTGGCCGGGTGGGGGTTGGCGCTGGCCGAGTGGTGGGGACGGCGGGGGCGCGGCGCGGCGGTGCGCCCGGCGCGGTCCGCCTGGGCCTTCGGCCTGCTGACGATCTGGCTGATCAGCCTGCCCCTGTTCACCGCCGCCGACTATGTGGTCGATCAGGCGCTCAAGGAATACTGGTTCGCCCTGCCAGCGATCGCCATCCTTGCCGGGGCCTGGCTGCGGGCCGTGGCGGGCCGGGGCCGATCCGGGGCGTGGCTGACCGGTCTGCTGGCCCTGGTGCTGGTCTGGAACAGCCTCAGCCTGTGGATCTTCCGCCTGTTCCTGCACAACCGGTAGGGACGAGGGATGAGGGATGAACAGTTCGCACCTCAAACTTCACACTTCAAACCTCGGCACCAACCCCAACCCCCAACCCCCCACCCTACGTCAGCAAGGCAGGGTGACCCGGAAGAGGGCACCGGCACCGGGGACGCTTTCGACGGCGATGGTGCCGCCGTGGGCTTCGACAATGGCGCGGGTGACGTAGAGGCCCAGCCCCAGCCCCCCGGCGCGATTGATCGGCATGTCGGCCTGGTAGTAGCGCTCAAACAGGTGCGGGCCGTCCACCGGGCGGACTCCCGGCCCCTGATCGCTGATTTCGACCACGACTTGCCCTTCACCCTGCCGGGCGGTCGCCTGCACCACCCCATCGGACGGCGAATACTTGGCGGCATTGTTCAGCAGGTGGGAAAACACATGCTCCAGGCGGATGCGGTCGCCATGCAAGGGGTGGAGATCGGCGGCCACCTTCACCTCAAACGTGAGGGTGGCCCGGGCCGCCCCGCTGATGCGCTCCACCACACTGTTCAGCAGTTCCTCCAGGTGTAGTTCCTCGGTCTTGAGTTGGAACTGCCCCCGCTCGATGCGCGAAATGTCGAGGATCGTCTCGATCAGCCGGTGGAGACGATGGGCCTGTGTCGAGATGACCTGCATTTGCTGGTAGGTCTGGGCCTGGCTGGGGTCATTCTGCAATCGCTTACCGATCATCTGGGTGTAGCCCATGATGGCGGTGAGCGGCGTGCGTAGCTCGTGGGACACCGACGACAGGAAGTCGTCTTTGGCCCGTTGGGCGTTGCGCTCCTGCTCATAGAGCCGGGCGTTCTCCAGCGCGATGGCGGCCCGGTCGGCCAGTGCCTCGGCCAGGGTGATATCGTCGGGGCTGAACTGGCGCAGCGGGTTGAACAGCCAGAGGACCAGCACCCCCATCACGCGCTCCTGCACCCGCAGCGGCACCGTCAGATACGCATGGCTGCCCAGCGGTTCCAGATACGGATCGTCCCCGGCGTTGCGGTCGGTGCGGCGTACCAGTTGTGAGCGGCTCCCCAGCGCCGTGGCTCCAATCGGCCCACTGCCGACCACCGGGCGGTGGGCCGCCAGGTAGATCTGCCGTTGCGCCTGCTCATCCAGCATCTGGTCGTAGTAGCTCCGCAGTTCCAGCACCGGGTCGTCGCTCTGGCGCAGGTACAGGCCACAACCGCCGCCGATCAGGCTCGCTGCGGCCTGGGCGACGCCGGTAAACACCTGGCTTAGCTCCAGGCTGGAATTGAGCATCCGCCCCGCTTCGGCCAGGAAGGTGAGCCGGGCCAGTTGCCGCTGCGATTCTTCAAAGAGCCAGGCATTGTCGATGGCGACGGCGATCTGGTTGGCAAAGGTGTTGAGCGCGGTCGTGTCGTCGATGCTGTACTCATGTCCGGTGTTGTGATAGAGCGTCAGCGCCCCGATTGCCTCGCCGCCTTTGACAAACGGCACGATAATGAGCGAACGATACCCCTCGGCCTGGGCCATCGCTCGCAACGGCCCCATCACCTCGTCGGCCTGGGCGTCGGCCACATAGACAATATCGAGCGTGGCTGCCGCGCGGCCTCCTGCGGCTTGCTCATACAGCGCGTTCACTGCGTCCACATATTTCTGGGAGAGACCCAAGGTCGCCATGCAGCGCAAGCTCCCATTGGCGCTGCGCAGGAAGACGGCGGCCCGATCGGCCCCGAACAGGCGGCGCGTCTCCACCAAGGCCGTGCGCACAATGGGATCGATCTCACGGGAGCCGGCCAGCAGCGCCGAGAGCTGCTGGAGGGTGGTCGAGCGTTCGGCCTGGATGGCATAGCGGGCGCGCAATAGCTCGGTGTCGGCGTCGGTGCGGGCATAGAGATCGGCCAGCGCGGCGGTGAAGCTCATGAGCCGCCGCCCGGCAGCCAGCAGCTCGGCGGCCTGGGAATCGGGGGCCTGGTCGTCGCGGGCAATACCGCCGACGAGCACGGCTCCTAGCACATGCCCCGGAGTGCCGACGGGGATGACGACCCAGAGATTGTTGCCGCTCATCTGCGGCTCGGTCAGCAGCGTGGGTTGGTGGTTGGCGATGGCCTGGTGGAAGCTCGCGTAGGCCTGGGGGGTACGCAGCGGTTCGGCCCCGGCGGGGGGCAGATCCTCGCCCGTCCCGGAGTCACGGCCCGGCAGTCCCCGTTCTACCAGGCAGCCCGCAGGGTCTACCAGCAGCAGGTGCCATGGCGTTGCGGCGTTGATAACCCCTTCGAGTTGCTGCCAGATGCCTTCGTTAAGGAAGGTGTTCAGTGGCGGAAAGGCACTGGCTGATGTTGTCTCCATGCTATGGCTACCGCGTGGCTAGGGTGTAAATGAACCGGCGTCGCTTAAGGTACCCGCCCACGGAAGATCCCGATCTCCCGATACCTTTTTGTAGCGTCACTTACCCCTGGTTCCTATCTACTGAGATTATATGCGCTTTGCGGTACTCGGTCAAGGTGCGCAGGTCTGCGCCTGGGGAAAGCGAAGAGGCAAGACACGTCCAACGGTCTTGCCTCCCAGGGGTGCGGTGAGCCGGATCACGGTTCAGATGTGCCCACTTCGGCGTAGGAGGGGTGGGGGATCGGCCCCCACACTTCCTGCGGCCAGTACGAGATCCAGGCTTTCCCCACGATCTCATCGATCTTCAGCGCCGGGTCCTTCCAGGCGTGCGAGTCGCTGCTGTTGTTGCGATTGTCGCCCAGCACAAAGACATGATTGGCCGACACGGTGAACGGCGGATAGTCGTAATTCGGCTTCTCTTTGATATACGGCTCATACAGCCGCGTGCCGTTGATGTAGACCCCGTCGTTGCGCTTGATCTCGATCGTCTCGCCGGGGAGGGCGATGATCCGTTTGATATAGTCGCGCTCGTCTTCCGGCGGATGCAGCACGATAATGTCGCCCCGTTGCGGCCCTTTGCCCAGCACATAGAGGGGCGTTGATTCGTCCCCGCTGGGGTGGACCAGGTTGGCGAGCAGGGTATTATCCCAGCGCAGGTAGCTGAACTTGTCGATCAGCAGGTATTCGTGGTCCTGGAGGGTCGGGTCCATGCTGTGCCCGTCCACCCGTCGGTTCTGCACCATGGATTGGGCCAGCAAGAAGATCATCAGCGTGATCAGGATCGTCTCGAACAGTTCGCGGCCCAGCGATTTGGCGTCGCCGTAGCTGATCTCGCGGACGCTGATCTCCCCGTCGCCGACAGGACGGAGCAGGCGGGGGGCGGGGTCGGCAGCGTGCCCGCCCGGTTCAAACTCCAGGGGCGGCGTGCCCACGGGTTAGTGCTGCTCCATTTCGGCGTAGGTCGGATGGGGAACCAGCCCGAGCAGTTCACGCGGCCAGTAGGAGATCCAGGCTTTGCCGACGATATCGCTCATCTTCAGCGGTCCCCACAGGTGGGAGTCGCTGCTGTCATTGCGGTTGTCGCCCAGGACAAAGACATGCTGGCTGGGCACGGTGTAGGGGCCGTAATTATAATCCGGCTTTTCTTTGATGTACGGCTCGTTGAGGCGCACGCCGTCGATATACACGCCGTCCCGCTGCCGGATCTCAATCGTCTCGCCGGGGAAGGCGATGATCCGTTTGATGTAGTCGGTCGTGTCGCCGGTGGGGGGATGCAGGACGATGATATCGCCGCGCTGCGGCCCCTCACCCAGGAGATAGTGGGGGCGTTCGGCGTTGACCGGGGTCGCGACCAGCCCGGCCAGGGGCGTGTCGTCCCAGCGCAGATAGCTAAAGCGGTCGATAATCAGGCGTTCGTCGTGATGCAGCGTCGGTTCCATGCTCTGCCCATCCACCCAGCGGTTCTGGACCATGGATTGGACCAGCATGAACATCAGCAAGGCGATCAGCACGGTTTCCATCAACTCGCGGCCCAGCGACTTGCTTCCTGAGCTGGTGCCGGGGATGGCGATGTGCGGATCTTCGACCGGGAGGAGGACCCGCGGGGGCGGGACAGGGGTGTTCTGGTTGGGGTCTAGCTCGTTTACAGGCACAATGTGTTTCCTTCAAAATAGCACAGATAGACCTGGGGCAG
>JBBSAN010000437.1:0-6161 GCA_038252265.1 Chloroflexia bacterium | reverse complement strand
CACTGCCGAAGCGCCCAGCCCTTACCTTAACACTTCTGACCGCCAAGAAGATCCTTCGCTGCGCTCAGGATGACAGTCGGGGGATGGCTAACACGGACCGATTTTCCAACAGCCGTAGTCGCATCGCAGCTACGTTAGCGGCAAATGGCTGGATACTACCGAGATTATAGTATAGCCAGTTTCGTCCCCCGTGACGAGGGCCGAGGGCCGTTGGCCCGGTTGCGGAACGGCGAGGGGTGTGCTATGATGCCGCCACCCAAGTATTACGACAGGAGTCCGCGCTGCCATGGGCCTAGCCAAAGTGCAAAGTTGTGCCATCCGGGGACTCGAAGGTGCCCTGATCGAGGTCGAGGTGGATGTGAGTCCGGGGCTGCCGGGCTTCTTCATCGTCGGCCTGCCTGACACCGCCGTGCAGGAGGCGAAAGAGCGGGTCCGCGCGGCGATCCGCAACGCCGGGGGGCTGTTCCCGCTCAAGCGGATCGTCGTCAGCCTGGCCCCTGCCGACCTGAAGAAGGAAGGCCCGGCCTACGACCTGCCGATCGCCCTGGCGATCCTGGCGGCGACCGAGCAGGTGGTCGGCGACCTGACCGCCTGCGTGTTCCTGGGCGAGTTGGGGCTGGATGGGCAGGTGCGCCACACTACGGGCATCCTGCCGATGGTGGCGCTGGCCCAGGCGCACGGCATCCGCCAGGCCTATGTGCCCGCTGCCGATGCGCGCGAGGCCGCGCTGGTCGAGGGCATCAACGTCATCCCGGTGGCGACGCTGGCCGCCCTGGTGGCGCACCTGAGCGGGCTGCGGCCCCTGGTCCCGGAACCGTATAATCTGAACCGGCTGCTCGATGGCGATCCCCCGGCCTACCCGGCAGATTTCGCGGCGGTCAAGGGGCAGGAACACGTCAAGCGGGCGCTCGAAGTGGCGGCGGCAGGGGGGCACAACGTGTTGATGACCGGGCCGCCGGGATCGGGCAAAACGCTGCTGGCGCGCAGTATGCCCTCGATCCTGCCCAGCATGACCCCCGCCGAGATGCTGGAACTGACCAAGATTTACAGCGTGGCCGGGCTGCTGCCGAGCGACCAGCCGTTGATCCGCACCCGCCCCTTCCGCGCCCCGCACCACACCATCAGCTACGCCGCCCTGATCGGCGGGGGGCGCATCCCCCGGCCCGGCGAGATCACCCTGGCCCATCGCGGCGTCCTCTTCCTCGACGAAATGCCAGAGTTCGGGCAGCCGCTGCTGGAGAACCTGCGCCAACCGCTCGAAGACCGCATGGTCACCATCTCGCGGGTATCGGGGGCGATCACCTACCTGTCGAACCTGATCCTCATCGGGGCGTGTAACCCCTGCCCCTGCGGCCACTACCGCGACGTGGGCGGCAAACCCTGTACCTGTTCCGCGACAACGATCACCCGCTACCAGAAGCGCCTGTCAGGGCCGCTGCTGGACCGCATCGACATCCATGTCGAGGTGCCACGGGTGGAATACGACAAGCTGACCGATGGGCGGCGGGGTGAACCGAGCGCCGTGATCCAGGCGCGGGTGGAGGCGACTCGCGCGGTCCAGCGCAAACGCTTTGCCGGGCGGCCCGTGCTGACCAACAGCGAGATGCGCCCCGCCGAGGTGCAGGAGTTTTGCGTGCTGGACAGTGCGGGGCAGGCGCTGGTCAAGGCGGCGATGCGGCAGATGAACCTCTCGGCGCGGGCCTACCACCGGGTGCTCAAGCTGGCCCGCACGATCGCCGACCTGGCCGGGAGCGAGGCCATCACCGCCCCGCACCTGGCCGAGGCGTTGCAGTACCGTGCCCGCGAGGTGCAGTAGCCCCCGGCTTGCGGTCAGCAGAAGGCTTCCAGATCAAACGGGCTACCTGTTACCGGGGGGGGTGATTCCTGCCCGCTGAGCCACGCGATCAGCGCGGCAGGCGGCACGGCGCGGCTCAGGTAGAAGCCCTGCCCTTCATCGCAGCCAAGCCTGGTCAGCAGGTCGGCAGTCGCTGCATCCTCCACGCCCTCCGCGACCACGGTCAGGCCCAGGTTATGCCCCAGGTCAATAATCGTGCGCACGATCACCGCGTCGTTGTCGTTCACCGCCATCTCACGCACAAACGACTTATCGATCTTCAGTTGGTCCACCGGCAAGCGCCGCAACTGGGCCAGCGACGATTGGCCCGTCCCGAAATCGTCAATGGCGAGGTGGACACCGAGACCGCGTAGCCAGGTGAGGATGCCCAGCGTCCGGCCCGGATCGGACATCGCGGTATCCTCGGTGATCTCGATGTGGAGCAGCGAGGGGGGCAACGCCCAGCTTTCCAGCAGGTGGCCGATCTGCTCCGGCAGCCGGGCATCGTGGAGGTCGCGCAGGGAGAGATTGACCGCCACCGGCAAGATCCAGCCCGCGTCGTACCAGGCGCGGCACTGGCGCAGGGCGATATTGAGCACACAATGGCTGAGCGACTTGATCAGGCCCATATGCTCGGCCAGGGAGATAAACTGATCGGGGTTCAGCGTGCCGTGGACCGCGTGCGGCCAGCGGACCAACGCCTCGACCCCGGTCACCCGGCCCGTGCGATAGCTGAGCTTGGGCTGGTAGTAGAGCACCAGTTCCTCTTGGTCGATGGCCCGGCGCAGGTCGCCGATCAGGGCCAGGCGCGAGGGGCTGTACGGGTCCTGCTCGGTCGTGTACATGGCATACCCGGTACCGCCGCGCTTGGCGACATACATCGCCACATCGGCCCGGCGCAGGAGCGTTTCGGCGTCCGCGCCATGATCGGGGTAGAGGGCGATCCCGATGCTGATCCGCACATCGAGCGCGTGCCCCTCTAGCTCGAACGGGTGCTCCAGGATGGTCAGCAGCTTGCGGGCGGCCCAATGGGCCCCCTCCTGGTCCGACCCCGGCAGCAACACGGCGAACTCGTCGCCGCCCAGGCGGGCCACGGTATCCGAGGCGCGCAGGGCGTCGCGCAGGCGCAGCCCCACCTGGCGCAGCAACACGTCGCCATAATAGTGGCCCAGGGTATCGTTGACTTCCTTGAAGCGGTCCATGTCCATGACCAGGAGGGCCAGGGTTTGCCCGCTCCGGCGCGCCTCCAGGATCGCCTGGCGCAGGCGCTCGTGGAGCAGGGTGCGGTTGGGCAGATCGGTCAGCGCGTCGTGCAGCGCCAGGTGGGCCATCGATTCTTCGGCGCGCTTGCGGTCGGTCAGTTCCTGCTGGGCCGCCGCGTAGAGCCGGGCATTCTCCAGCGCCAGGGAGGCCAGTTGGGCGAAGCGATTCAGCAGCGCGATTTCGTCTGAGCCGATGGTGCGCCCCGGCTCGGCAAAGGCCAGGCCGATCACCCCCACCACGTCGCTGCCCGACCGGAGCGGGATCCCCACAATCGCGTACAGCCCCAGCGGCTCCCGGTCGGGCAGATGGCCCGGCCAGCTATTATAATCCGCGACGGCCAGGGGTTCGCCCGTCGCCCAGACCCGCCCGGACAGCCCCTCGCCCCAAGGCACGCGATAGCCGATCTGCGGCGCAAAGAGGCCAATACCCAGGCGCACCACCATCGCCTGTTGGTCCGGCTCCACCACGTAGAGATAGCCGTGCGCGGTGCCGATCAGGGCGGCGGCGCGGGTGATAATCGCGGCCAGCAACTGGGTCGGGTCCAGTTGCTGGATCAGGCCCAGGGTGGTGTCGTGCAGCGCGGCCAGTTCTTCGTTCTGGCGGCGCAACGCTTCCTCGGCCTGCTTGCGCTCGGTGACATCGTGCACCGATACCACCCGCAACATGCGGCCCCGGTAGGGAGCCATACGACTGTGGATCTCGGCGGGGAAGGTGGTCCCATCCTTGCGGAGCATTAGCAATTCATAATCCTGCCGGGTGTGCGAGGAGGCGTGGGTAAAGGCCCGCACGTGCTCCTCGGGGACTACGATCTCCAGCACTGAGCGCCCCAGCAGTTCGCCGGGGGCGTAGCCCATCAGTTGTTCCAGGCTGAGGTTAGTCTCGACAATCGTGCCGTTTTCATGAATGCCCAGCCCTTCCAAGACCAGATCGGACAGGGCGTGGAACCGTTCCTCACTCTGCCGCGCGTCGGTGTAGAGGCGGGCGCGCCCGATGGCAATATTGATATGCTCGCCCAGCGCAGTGATGAGCCGCAGATCTGCCGCGCCCAACCGCATATCGCTGGTGCTTTCGACGTTCAGGATGCCGACCACCCGCTCCTGGTCAAACAGCGGCACACAGATTTCGGAGGTGATCCCGGCGATCGCGCCGATAAACAGCGGCTCGGTGCGGACATCTTCGAGCAGCACCGGCAGCCTGGTACGGGCCACGCGCCCGGCCACCCCGGCGGTCAGGGGAATCTGGTCGATCACCTGATCGTAGCCCACGGCATGTTGCAAGATCAGGGTGTCCTGCTGGATCAGGTAGAGGCTGACCTGGTTATAGCCCAGGGTCTGGGCGATGGCCTCAACGACGGTGCGGAACACCACCGGCAGGTCCAACTCGCGGGTCAGCGCGGTGCGGATTTGGTCCAGCAGCGCCAACTCCTGCGCCTGACGCTGGGCAGCGGCAAAGAGGGCACGATAGCGCTGCTCGCTGTCGCGCACGGCCCCTTCGGCCAGCTTCTGCTCGGTCACGTCGCGGGCGATCCCCTCAAAGGCGATCATGGTGCCCGCCTCATCATAGATCGGGACGCGGCGCAGATCGAGCCAGACCAGATGCCCATCCCGGTGGATAAAGCGCAGGGTATGGCGGATGGTCGTATCCTGGCCCAGCAAGGCGTCGGTCATCGCCGGGCGGTCGTCGGGGTGGACGATCTGCGACAGCAGATCGGAGTTTGCATAGAACTCTGCCGGGCTGTAGCCCAGGACGGTGCGCGCCGCCGGGCTGATGTAGGTGTGGCCGGGCGACGGCTTCAGATCATAGCGGTAGATCAGGTCGGGGGCGTTCTCGGCCAGGCGGCGGAACCGTTCCTCGCTCTCGCGCAGCGCCTCCAGCACCTGCTGGCGCTCGGTCACGTCGCGCCCGATGCCGAAGACGTCGATCACCTGGCCGCCCATGAGCCGGGGCGCGGTGGTGAACTCGCCGATGCGGTAGATGCCGGACTTGCAACGCAGCCGCAACTGGTAAGGGGTCGGCGCGGCCCCGGCGGCGATCTGCAAAAAGGTGTGGATAGCAAAAGGAAGGTCGTCAGGGTGGACCAGATCGATAAACGGGCGGCCCAGCCACTCGGCCTGCGTCCAGCCGGTGAGTTGCTCAAACGCCGGGTTCATGCTTAAGACGGTGCCGTCCGCAGCAGAAACCGTGTAGATGATGTCGGGGGCCAGGTCGATCAGGGTGCGGTAGCGTTCTTCGCTCTGGCGTAGCGCGCGCTCGATCTGCTCCCGCCCGGCGATCTCCTGGCGCAGAGTGGTGATCACCGCTTCTAGCTGCACCGTGCGCTCGAAGGCGCGGGCTTCCAGTTCCGCGTTCCGGGCTTCCATCACATGCTCCGCCCGGGCACGGGCGATCACCTGGGCCAGAAAGTCGGCAACGATCGCTAATTCGGTAAGGATATCGGGCGGCAGCGGCTCCTGAGCGAAGACTCCGAGCAGGCCCAACCCCTGCGTATCGGCCCGTAAGGGCACCGCGGCAAAGGTGGTCAGGCCGTGCGCGGCGACCCAGGCCGGATCGGTCACATAGGGGTCGGTGGGGAGGGTGGTGGTCAGGTAGGGGCGGGCGGCCCGGGCGAGGGGAGTGACCCGCAACGGGCGCTCCGGCTCTCTGGCGGTGTGCTCGTGCGCCTCGACGGCATCGATTCCGGCGTAGGCGGTGGCGCTCCAGCCCGCGCCCGCCGCATCGCGGAGCCAGACGGCAGCACAGGGGACCGGCAGGGCGCGGACCAGCTCTGCCGCGCAGAATGCCGCATACGTCAGGGGCGCGGCGGCACTGTCCAGCGTCCGGCGCACGGCTTCGTGTAAGCCCTGGCGACGAGCCTGCTGCGCGGTCAGGGCGGCGGCCAGCACAGTTCCGGCCAGGACGGCCAGGTCGGTGAGGGTGGCGAGATCGGCGGCGGTCCAGGCACGGGGCGCGGAGTCCAGCGCACAGAGGGTGCCGAGGATCGTGCCGTCGGCATCGATCAGCGGGAGGGCGGCATAGGCCTGTACCTGCCCGGTGCGAACTGCCGGGCTGTCCCGCCAGAGGGGAT
>JBBSAN010000436.1:0-6196 GCA_038252265.1 Chloroflexia bacterium | reverse complement strand
GCTGACATGTCTACAAGTCTACAAAATGAAAGCAGCCCGGCGCCGCTGGCCCGTGCCTCCGCAGCGCCAGCCACCCGCGAGCGCAAAGTCGCCAGCTATCGGATCGATACAGAACTGGCCCGGCGCGTCAAAATCTATGCGGCGATGTACGATCTTAACGACTATGAAGTGGTGGAGCGCGCCTTGACCGAATACCTGGATCGCCATCCGCGTGGGCCAGCGATCAGGTAAGGTAGGATAGGGTAGGGTAGGGTAGGGTAGGGTAGGGTAGGATAGGAAAGCGTACCCCATCTGCGGCAGAGCCGGTTAGACCGCGATGGCGAGCCGCGCCGCCAGCCTTTACCCACACCGGCACATACAGGCGGTTCGTGGGTATAACACCCACGAACCCGGCCAAGGAGTTGTTATCATGCCAACGAACCTCCCCGAAGACCGGGCACTCGTCCCAGTCCGGGAGCAAACGGTCGAGTTTTACGGCGACACTCTGACTGCGGTCGAAGGCCCCGACGGCACGATCCTGGTCCCGCTGCGTCCCATCTGCGACGCAATGGGCCTGTCCTGGCCGGGGCAGCGGGAACGGGCCCTGCGTAACCCGGTACTCGCCGAGGCATTGCAAGGGGTACGTGTAACACGCACCCCTTCTGGAGGACCGGGGGGCGGGCCACAAACGACCCTCAGCCTCCCCCTCGACATGCTGCCGGGCTGGCTCTTCGGCATCAACGCCGAACGGGTGAAGCCGGAACTACGGGAGAAGATCCTGCGCTACCAGCGCGAGTGCTTCCGCGTTTTGTGGAATGCCTTCAAAGGCGACGTGGTGTCTGCCGCCGCCGCTGCGCCGCCCGATCTCTCCCCCGTGGAGCAGGCGCTCCTCCTGGCCGAAGCGGTCGCCAGCATGGCCCGTGAGCACCTGGCGTTGGAGCAACGGGTCACCACCATTGCCGAGTACACGCGGGGCTATATCCAGCAATCCCGCCGCCAGATCGCCGACCACGAGGACCGGCTCACTGCGTTAGAGCTGCATCTGTCGAGCGGGGCGACCCTCAGCGAAGCGCAGGCCGCCGAGATTCAGATCGCCGTCAAGAATGTCGCGATGCTGCTGATCCAGCAGGGCCAGCCGAACGGCTTCGCCCAGGTGTGGGGCGACCTCTACCGGCGTTACCGGGTCGGGGCGTATCGCAACCTGCCCGCCGCCCGCTTCGCGGAGGCGCTGGGCTGGTTGGAGGGGTGGTATGAGGAATTAAGCGGCAGCGCTAGTGCTTGAGGCGTGAACGGCTCCATCGCACAAAAGATCCCCTGCCGCCGGTGTTGAGGTCAACACCGGCGGTTGTTTGTGCAACCGCGCCCCCAGCCTTACGCCGAACCCGCAGATACCCGCCCGTTATCGCCAGTAAAGCGGACGGATCGCGCCCGTGCAATGCCACCAGCGGCAGTTCGCGCGGGAAAGAAGCCCGATTAAATTTATTTGATCATTCCAATACGGACGAGAGTCTAGGCAACACCGCACATTTATGCTAGACTCTGATTCACTGTGACCGGTGCCCCGGATGCCCCGCTGCGCCTGTCCAGCAAACAAAAAGGCTGCGACCCCCTCTGCACGGCGTCGCAGCCACGGAAAGCCGAAACCCGCGTCTCGCCGGCCAAAGCAGTACGCGGGTTTCATCAAGCAGAGCCACACCTGTGGAGGGCGCAGCATTGTCTTCAAGTTGAGATTATCATAACAGATGGATCTCGGCCTGTCAATAGGTTTTGGCTGAATTGCCAGCAATTCGTCCAAATACCTCGGTTGCTGCATGCCTGCAACAAAGGTGGCTCCCCGATGCAAAGGAGCCTGCGATGCCGTCACCATCCGCAGCCCGGCGCTATACCCCACCACCAGAGCCTGATTTCTTTGTCCAGGCCCCGGTCAGTGTGGTCCGCTGCCGGACTCTAACCCCTACCGAAAAAACAACCTACGAAGTGCTGCTCAGCTATGCCGACGCCGAAGGCTGGGCGCGGCCCGGCCAGGCACGCCTGGCAGCGGAAGTCGGCGTGTCCACCCCGACGGTCCGGGCCGCCTTACAGGCGCTGGCTGCCGCCGACCTCATTGCCCCCCGCCGGCGCGGCCAGGGGCTAACCAATATCTATCAGGTGCTCCGCGTCCCCTTGCGTGGTCCCAGTGCTGAACGCAAGCGGCTTTCGATCAAGAACGAAAAGCCGCAGCATTCTAAAGCGCAAGCAGTTTATACCGAGTCAGATCGGGTAGAACAAGAATCAGGGAAGCAAGATCAACCACCTGTGCTCACGATAGAAAAGCAGGAAGCAGGTGGCGGTGAGATACCCCTTGAGTGCTCAGAACAAATCACGGCAGACGCAGCACTTATCAGCAAAGCGGTAGGTATGGATCCCGCTGACGCCACCCGCGTGGCTCAAGAGGCAGCGGCCCAGGCCCAGCCGCCCGGCTATATTGCCGAGTTAGTCGCCCATGTCACCACCGCACCCGGCGTGCAGAACCCGGCAGGTTGTTTGCGGGCGCTCGTGCGGCAGGGGAAGCACCGCCCGCCACGCGGGCAGGGCGGGATACCCCCACGCCATGCCCGCCCCACGCTCCACCCGGAGCATTACCAGCCGGGCGGCAAATACGCTCACCTCTTTCGCTCGGCACAGTCTGATCCCGCCTCAGCGAGCACGCTGCCCCCGCCTGTGCCCCATCCGCCCGCCTTGTCGCACGCTCCGCTACCGGCCCGTGGACCCTCGGCCTTCGCGATCCAGGCGGATCCGCTGTTAGCCGGGCGCGGACGGGAGGCGTGGCCGCGTGGTCAGCCCTGGACCGGGCTGTCGATCGCTCCTCCCTCCCCAGATAGATAAGCAGATCAGCGGCAGTTTGACATTTTCCAGCGCCGATCTTGCGGTTATGCACCGCCGCCAGTTGGTCGCGGTCGAGTTGCTCCACCGGCAGGCCGTCGAGCCAGTAGGCCCCGGCGGTGGGGGTATCGATGCAGCCGATCAGGTTCATCAGCGTTGATTTGCCGGAGCCGGACGGCCCCATGATTGCCACGAACTCGCCCCGCCCGAGGCCGAAACTCACCCCACGCAACGCCTCCACGGCGATGTCGCCCATCTGGTAGGTCTTGGCAAGGTCGCGGACTTGAATGATCGTATCCATTAATCTGTCTCCTTACGGGCCGGGGCCGGTTCTGATCACGATGTTCGGCCCGCCCGCGCCGCCGGGTGCAGGTCCGCCGCCCCCCGGAGCGGCCCCGAACTGGAAGACTCCCGCGCCAGGGTCCGATTGATTCCCGGTCGTCGTGGCGTCGGGCAGGGTCAGCGCCACGGTATCGCCTCCGCGCAGGCACTGGTTGCCGATCTGCACGCAGCCGGTGATCTCAGTCATCTGGCCGTTGGTCGCCCTGGTCGTGACCTCGACGGTGACGGGCGTTTTGTCCTTGCCCTAGAGCACCTGGATGCTCTTGAACGGGCCGAGAGTCTGGATGGCCCGGCTGGGCACCTGTTTTACCCCGGCTATTGCCCACTGCACACAAAGAACCGGCGGCAGTATCCCCGCCGGTTCTTTATGCGCCGCACATCCGGGGTTACGGTTTCACACGGGCGCGCAAGTTGACACACCGGGCGTCACGGCGGATAATCCGAGTAGGCGCGACAGGGCAAGCGCCTGACCGGGGGGTTGGGGGACCGCATCGTCGCCGGAGTGCCTGTCTGGTGCGATTTTCACCTTTCCTCGCCCCCACACCCTACAGCCTACCGTTGAAAGGACCGCGCCGGAGATGGTGGAGCGCCGCCGTTTACACACCCGCGTGGATGAAGTGCGGGCCGCCCGCGCCACCCGCTTTGCTGCCGGGCTGGCCGATGGGCTGCATGAGCTGGGCCTGACCCACAAAGCCCTGGCCCACGCCCTGGGCGTCACGCATTATGCGGTAGACTCCTGGACACGGGGGGCCGATCCCACCCTTCCGAGCGATGCCAACCTCCAACGGTTGTGCGCCTTGCTGGAAGAGCAGCGGGTTGGCCTGGGGCGCAAGATCGCCGCGCTGGCCGGATATCCCTGGAAGCCCGCCCCGGCTCCGATCCGAATGGCCTTGCGTCCCGCTGAGTTGCCAGACGCGCCGCCGACCAACTTACCGCTCCAACTGACCAGCTTCGTGGGCCGCGCCCATGCCGTTGCTGAGGTGGGGGCGCAACTGGCCGCACACCGGCTGCTGACCCTGGTGGGCACCGGCGGGATCGGCAAAACCCGCCTGGCGTTGCAGGTGGCTGCCGATCTCTACCCCCGCTTCCCGCAGGGCGTCTGGTTCGTGGATCTGGCCCCGTTGACCGACCCGGCGCTGGTGCCGCAAACGGTCGCCCGCGCCTTCGGCGTGAGCGAGCAGCCCGACCAGCCGTTGCTGGTTACCCTGGTCGAGCAGGTGCGCGCCAAACAGACCTTGCTGGTGTTGGACAATTGCGAGCATCTGGTGGCGGCCTGTGCCACCCTGGTCACCCACCTCTTGCGGGGCTGTGCCCAGCTCGTCGTCCTGGCAACCAGCCGCGAAGCTCTGCGGATCGGCGGGGAGGTCATCTGGCGGGTGCCACCCCTGGCGCTGCCCGCCACTGCCCAGGAGCCGGTCGCCCGCCTGGCCGAATGCGAGGCGTTGCGCCTGTTTATCGAGCGGGCCGCAGCCCACCAGCCCCAGTTTGCGCTGACCGAGGAGAACAAGGCCACCGTGGTGCAGATCTGCCAGCGGCTGGACGGCGTGCCGCTGGCCCTGGAGCTGGCGGCAGCCTGTACCCGCTTCTTGTCCCTTGACCAGATCGCGGCGCGCCTGGACGACCGCTTCCACCTGCTGACGGACGGCAACCGCGCGGTCCTGCCGCGCCATCAAACGCTCCACGCCGCCATCAGTTGGAGCTATGAAATGCTGGCTGCGCCGGAACAGCAGTTGTTCGACAGCCTGGCGGTGTTTGCGGGCGGCTGGACCCTGGAGGCCGCCGAAGCCGTTTGCCCGGACGCCCACCTGCGGACGGGCCAGGTGCTGGGGCTGCTGAAACGCCTGGTGGATACGTCGCTGGCGCTGGTCGAGGCGGAGGGCGGAGGCGGCTACCGCTACGGCATGTTAGAAACCGTTCGGGCCTATGGGCGCGAACAGTTGGCCGCCCGCGCGGCCACCGATGCGGTACAGGGCCGCCATGCCCAATATTATCTGGCGCTGGCCGAGCAGGCGGAGCCTGCCCTTCGTGGGCCGCAGCAAACGGCCTGGTTGGAACGCCTGGAGCAGGAGCACGACAACCTGCGCGCCGCGCTGGAATGGCTGCATAGCATCGCGGAGGGCGAGGGCGCGTTGCGCCTGGCGGGCGCGCTGTGGCGGTTCTGGTATCTGCATGACTATCTCAGCGAGGGCCGCCGCTGGCTGGAGGCTGCTCTAGCCGCCCCCACCGGGGGGCGCGTTCGCGCCCGGCTCGCCGCTGCGCGGGGGAAGGCGCTGCACGGGGCGGGGACCCTGGTTTATGTTCAGGGAGACTACGCCCAGGCGCAAGCGCTCTATGCGGAAGCCCTGGCCGTGCGGCGAAAGCTGCACGACCCCTGGGGCATCAGCGAGTCGCTGAGCAATCTGGGGCTGCTCCGCTACGGGCAAGGGGATTATGACCAGGCGCAACAGCTCTACGCGGAGAGCCTGGCCTTGCGCCAGGAATTGAACGATCCCTGGGGGGTCGGCCACGTCCTGTCCTACCTGGGGATGATCGCCCATCGCCGGGGCGATTATCCCCAGGCGCGCGCGCTGCTGGAGCAGAGCCTGAGGCTGTTTCGGGGAATGGGGCGCGGCAATGCCATCGCGGGGGTGTTGACCAGCCTGGGCGAAGTGGCGCTGTACTGGGGGGATGTGGCCGGGGCGCAGGCCGCCTATGCCGAGGGCCTGGTGCAGTGCCAGGAATTCGGGCAGAAGCAATGCATCGCCATCTGCCTGGCGGGGCTGGCCGCCGTGGCGGGAGCCAGGGGCACCCCGGCGCGGGCCGCCCGGCTATTCGGCAGCGCCGAGGCACTGCGCGAGATCGTCGGCAGCCAGTTGCAGCCGGTGGACCGCCGCGAATATGACCGTCAAGTGGCTGCCGTCCGGTCGCACCTGGCCCCCGCCGCCTGGGATCGGGCCTGGGCGGAAGGCCGTGCCTTGCCCCTGGAGCAGGCAATAGCCGATGCGCTGGCGGACCCGGCGGCGGAAGCGGCGCG
>JBBSAN010000435.1:0-6202 GCA_038252265.1 Chloroflexia bacterium | reverse complement strand
TGGTCCGGGGCGTCGTTTTCTTCCGAGGTGGGGTAGGGGAGATGCTTAACCCAGTTCGCCGCGCGCCAGGGCCAGGGCCAGGGCGTTGTGCCGGGCGATCAGGGGCGGGAGATCGACATCGAGCAACTGGCCGTCTTGCACGCGGCGGCGACCATTGATCACGCTCAGATCGACGTTCGGGGGCTGGCAGAAGACGAGGGTAGCGCGGGGGTCGTGGACCGCGCCCCCGGCGAAGCCCAACGTGTCGAGGCGGAAGCCGATGAAGTCGGCGGCCAGGCCGGGGGCCAGTGTGCCGATGTCGTCGCGGCCCAGCACGGCAGCCCCGCCCCGTGTCGCCAGGTGGAGCACGTCGTGGGCACTCAGCGCGCCGGGGTTGCCGCCGACGCGATGGAGGAGCAGCGCCTGGCGGGCCTCGGCCAGCAGGTGTGAGCCGTCGTTCGAGGCCGAGCCGTCTACTCCCAGGCCGACGCGCGCCCCGGCGGCGCGGAGGGCGGGCACCGGGGCCACGCCCGACGCCAGGCGCATGTTGGAACTGGGGCAGTGGGCCATGCCGGTACGGGTGGCTCCCAGGCGGGGGATTTCCGCCGCGCCGGGGTGGACCATATGGGCGTGCCAGACGTCGGGACCAAGCCAGCCGAGGTCTTCGGCCAGTTCGACCGGGGTGCGGCCAAAGGTGGCGCGGCAGTAGGCGTCCTCGTCCAGCGTTTCGGCCAGGTGGGTGTGCGAGTGGACCCCGTAGGCGCGGGCCAGGGCGATGCTCTCGCGCATCAGCGTGGGCGAGACGGAGAAGGGCGAGCAGGGGGCGAGGACGACGCGCAGCATGGCGTAGCGCCCGGCGTCGTGGTACTGCTCGATCACCCGGCGCGAGTCGGCCAGGATCGCCGCCTCGTTCTCGACCACACTATCGGGGGGCAGCCCGCCTTGCGACTCGCCCACCGACATGGAGCCACGGGCGGCGTGGAAGCGCACGCCCATCTCCTGCGCGGCCTGGATCTGGTCATCCAGCCGTGCGCCGTTGGGCCAGATATAGGTATGGTCGCTGGTGGTGGTGCAGCCGGAGAGCATCAGTTCGGCGATGGCGATCTTGCTGCTGATATAAATCGCTTCCGGCGTCAGCCCGGCCCAGATGGGGTAATGGGTGCGGAGCCAGGTGAAGAGATCGGCGTCCTGCGCGGCGGGGAGGTTGCGGGTGAGGGTCTGGAAGAAGTGGTGGTGGGTGTTGACCAGGCCCGGCAGGATGATCCGGTCGCGGGCGTCAATGATCTGATCGGCAGTGGGGGGTAGCGTGTCCGTCGGGCCGACCTGGCGGATGACGTTGTCCTCGACGTAGAGGCCGCCGTTCGGGTAGCGGGTGTCGGCGTCGTCCATCGTCGCCAGCAGGGTGGCGTTTTTGACCAGCAGGGTAGGCATGGGGCTATGGTACCTGATCGGGTGGGACGCGTCAAGCACGAAAGTTTTCACCACAGAGGACACAGAGAACACAGAGATCTCTGTGTGCTGGGTCCTCTGAAGCGAACTCAACGCTTGACAAGGCGGGAGGGCGGGATTACACTGAAAGGGCTTCCCCCACCCCTCCTTCTGTACAGCGAGGACCCTGATGCAACAGCGAATCTTAGACGCATTTCGCGCCATCGTCGGCCCGGCGGGGTTGATCACCGCGCCCGAGCAGTTGCGGACGTATGACACGGATGGGCTGACCAACTTCCGGGTGACGCCCGCTGCGGTGCTGCTGCCGACCAGCGCCCAGCAGGTGCAGGAGGTGGTCCAGGTGTGCTATCTGGAGGGCATCCGCTTTGTGGCGCGGGGGTCGGGAACGGGGCTGAGCGGCGGGGCGCTGCCGGTGGACGAGGGGATCGTGATCAGCCTGACCCGGTTGAACCACATCCTCGATGTGGACCTCGCCAACGCGCAGATGGTGGTTGAGCCGGGGGTGATCAACGCCCAGGTGACAGCGCGGGTGGCTTCGCAGGGCTATTTCTATGCGCCCGACCCGTCGTCGCAATCGGTCTGCACCATCGGTGGCAACGTGGCCGAGAACTCGGGCGGGGCGCACTGCCTCAAGTACGGCTTCACCGTGACCCATGTGCTGGGGTTGGAAGTGGTCTTGCCCGATGGGTCGCTGGTCCACCTGGGTGGCACGACACCGGACGCGCCGGGCTATGATCTGGCCGGGGTGTTCGTCGGCTCGGAGGGCACATTGGGTATCGCTACCAAGATTATTCTACGGATCGTCAAGCGCCCGGAGACGGTGCAGACCTTGCTGGCGGCGTTCGCTTCGACCGATGCGGCGGGGGCGGCGGTCAGCGCGATCATCGCAGCGGGCATCCTCCCGGCGGCGATCGAGATGATGGACCGGCTGAGCATCCAGGCGGCAGAGGCAGCAGTCCACGCGGGCTACCCGATGTGCGAGGGGCTGTTGCTGGTGGAACTGGACGGCCCGGCGGCGGAAGTCGGCCCGCTGATGGAGCAGGTGAAGGCGATCTGCACCGACTGCGGGGCGTGGGAGTTGCGGCTGGCGCAGTCGGAGGCCGAACGGGCGGTGGTCTGGAAAGGGCGCAAGGCGGCGTTCGCCGCGATGGGCCGCATCGCCGCCAACTACATCGTGCAGGACGGGGTGATCCCGCGCACGGCACTGCCCCGCGTGTTGCGCGAGATCGCGGCGTTGAGCGCGGCGGCGGGGCTGCGGGTGGCGAACGTGTTCCACGCGGGCGACGGCAACCTTCACCCCCTGGTGCTCTACGACGCCAAGATTCCGGGGCAGGAGCACAGCGCCGAAGAACTGGCCTTTGCCATCATCAAGCTGTGTGTGGCGGCGGGCGGCTCGATCACGGGTGAGCATGGGGTAGGGCAGGAGAAAAAGGCCTATATGTCCGTCATGTTTGCCGAGCCGGACCTGGAGACGATGCAACTGGTGCGCTGCGCGTTCGATCCGCACCGGCTATCCAACCCCGACAAGGTATTCCCCCGGCCCCGGCTGTGCGGCGAAAAGCCCGGCCCCTACACCCCGCACCCGCTGGAGACGGCGGGCGTGGCGGAACGGTACTAGCCATGAAGCCGTTTGCCAGCCTGAGCCGCCGGGGGCAGATCGCGCGCTTGCTGGGGATCGTGGACCTTGCGCTGCCCGCGTTTGGCGTGACGGCGGAGCGGGTGGAGCCGCTGGGCCATGAGGAAAACACCACCTATCGCGTCGAAGCGGCGGACGGGGACCGCTATGTGTTGCAGATTCAGCGGCCCGGCAAAAACACGCTGGAAGAGGTCCGGTCCGAGATGCAATGGCTGGCGGCGTTGCGGCGGGATACCGACCTCCAGGTGCCAGAGCCGGTCCCGGCGCGGGACGGCGATTTGCTCACCGTGGCCGAAATCGACGGCGTGCCGGAGCCGCGCACCTGTGTGCTGTTCCGCTGGATGGATGGGCGCTTCTTGAACAAGGGGCTGCGGCCCACGCACCTGGAACAGGTTGGAGCGTTCATCGGGCGGTTGCAGCAACACAGCAGCGGGTGGACCGCGCCGCCGGGCTTCACCCGCTGGCGGGTGGACGGCCTGACCCGCGTCGAAGGGGGCCGGGATGACCCGTTTTCGGATGCGATTATCGCCTACATCGAAGACCTGTTCACCACGCTCTTTACGGCGGAGGACGCGGCGCTGATGGCCGAGGCGATCCGCCGGGTGCGCGAGACGCTGGCGACACTGGACACGGGGCCGGACGGCTTTGGGCTGGTTCATGGCGACCTGCACCAGTGGAATTACCTGTTCGATCACGGCGAGATGCGGGTTATCGACTTTGACGATTGCGGCTATAGCTATTTCCTGTTTGATCTGGGCGCGACCCTCGCCACCATCCAGGCGCGCGACGATTACCCGGCGTTACGGGCGGCGTTGCTGCGGGGGTATGGGCGGCTGCGTCCGTTGCCCTCGGAGCCGGAAACGGTTCTGGCGAGCTTCTTGATCCTGCGCCGTCTGCAAATCATGATCTGGACCCTGGAAAGCCGCGATCATCCGTCCTTCCAGGATTGGGCGAAGTGGACCGTCAGCGACCTGGGCAAGTTACGGGAGGAGCTGGCGCGCGCGCCGAAGTAGATGAAACCTTTTACGACCCTGACCAAACGCGGCCAGATTGGGCGGCTCAAGCGCATGGCCCAGGCGGCGCTACCCGCCTTCGGGGTGGAGGCGGCGCGGGTGGTGCCGTTGCAGCATTTCGGGAACACGACCTACCAGATCGATGCGACGGACGGGAGTTGCTATGTGCTGCGGGTTCAGCGGCCCAATCTGCACAGCCTTGCGGAGGTGCGCTCTGAGGTGGCCTGGCTGGCGGCGCTGCGGCGGGATACCGACCTGAGCGTGCCGGAGCCGATGCCCACTCAGGACGGCGATTTGCTGACGGTGGTCGAGGTGCCGGGCGTGCCGGAGCCGCGCATGTGCGTGCTGTTTCGCTGGCTGAATGGACGCTTTGTGGGCAGCAAGATCGACGCATGGCACCTGGAACATGTGGGGACGTTCACCGCGCAGTTACATAACCACGCCGCCCATTGGACCCCGCCGCCGGGGTTCCAGCGTCGCCGGGTAGAGAACCTGTTTGATACGGTCCTCGACCCGACCGATCCGCTGTCCGATGTGGTGGTGGTCGCCAGCCGGGAGCGTGTCGGCACCCTCTTTTCGCCGGAGGAGGGGGCGCTGGTGGCGGCGGCGCTGGATCGGGTGCGGGCGATGATGGCGGAGTTGGACCAGGCGGGGGGCGCGTTCGGCCTGATCCACGCCGACCTGCACCAGTGGAATTATTTGTTCGAGGACGGCGAAGTACGGGCGATCGATTTTGACGATTGCGGCTATGGCTACTTTCTGTATGACCTGGCCGTGACGCTCTCCCCCTCGTCGGTGCATTACGGGGCGGCGTACCCGGCCTATCGGCTGGCGCTCTTGCACGGCTATGGGCGGTTACGGCCTTTGCCCCCGCACCCGGAGCGGTATATCGAGACGTTTCTGATCTTCCGGCGCGTGCAACTGCTGATGTGGGTGCTGGAAAGCCGGGACGAACCGGCGTTTGCAAGCTGGCGCGAAGATGTGGTGGACGACCTACAGAAATTGCGAACCGCGATGAACGCCGCGCTGTAAGGGGGCTATTGGTGACTGTGCAATCCGCTATTCTGCCAAACGAACTTGCCGCCATCGTCGGCCCCGACCACCTGCGCGCGGCCACGCCCGCTGATGCCGTGGCCGGGGTAGTGCCCGCCTGGGTGGCTGCGCCGGGGAGCGCAGAGGAGGTCGCGGCGGTGTTGCGCTGGGCCGATGGGGCCGGGCAGCGGATCGCAGCGCGGGGCGGGGGCACGAAAGGCGATTGGGGCAACCCACCAACGAGGCTGGACGGCATCGTGGCGCTGCGGCGGCTGGACGCGGTGCTTGAACACGCCTGGGGCGACATGACGGCGACGGTGCAGGCCGGGTGCCCGGTGGCGATCCTGGCGGCGACCCTGGCCGAACACGGCCAACGGCTGGCGCTGGACCCGCTATGGCCCGAACGGGCAACAGTGGGCGGCATCCTGGCGACGAACGACAGCGGGGCGCTGCGGGTGCGCTTCGGCTCCCTGCGCGACCTGATCATCGGCGTGACCGTGGCGCTGCCCGACGGCACGCTGGCGCGCAGTGGGGGCAAGGTGGTCAAGAATGTGGCGGGCTACGACCTGCCCAAGCTGCTGACCGGGGCGCTGGGCACGCTGGGGGTGATCACCGAGGCAACGTTCCGGCTCTACCCGCTGCCTGCCGCCGAGCGCTCGTTCACCCTCTCCGCGCCCACCGTCGCCGCGTTAGAGGCGCTGCTGCTCACCATCCGCGACTCGACCCTGGTGCCCACCGGCTTGCAGGTGCGGCTGGCCCATCATGCGCCGCCCGCACTGGATGTGCGCTTTGAGGGAGTGGCAGCGGGGCTGGATGCCGCGTCGGCGCACCTGCGCGGGCTGGCGCAAGCGGCAGGGTGCGGCGAGGGGCTGGCCGAGGCCGATCCCGCCGTATGGGCGGCGCGAGAGGCATTGTGGGCCGAGGCCGCCGACGCGCTGATCTGCAAGGTGGGGCTGCTGCCGACGCAGGTGGACGGCCTGGGCGCGCTGGCCGGGCAGGCAGTGGCCTCGTTCGGCGGCGCGTGGGCGGTGGTGGCGCAATCGGTCGGTGTTGGCACCGTGCGGCTGAGTGGGGGCGCCGATGCGGCGCTGCT
>JBBSAN010000434.1:0-6209 GCA_038252265.1 Chloroflexia bacterium | reverse complement strand
GGTCTACCTGGCGGTGCTGCTGAGCGCCACGATCCTGTCGGTCGTCGCGATCATGGTGGTACGGCCCAACCCGGCCATTGCGCTGCGCACGATGGTGGTCGTGACCCTGACCATCTGGGCGATGACCGAGATTGTCTACCAGCTAAACACCCGGCGGGGGCGAGTCCAGCGTGCCCTGCGCGCCTCGGAAGAAGGCTACCGCCTGCTGTTTGAGCGCAATCTGGCGGGGGTCTACCGCACCACCCTCGATGGGCACATCCTCGACTGCAACGACGCCTTCGCTCACATTTTCGGCGTCGCCACCCGCCAGGAACTGCTGGGCCGGCAGGTAGACGATCTCTACCTGCTCTCGCCCGACCGCGCCGCCCTCACCGCCCAGTTGCTGGAGCAGGGCCGGGTGGCGAACTGCGAGATCAGCCTGCGCCGCAACGGCCAACCGGCCTGGGTGTTGGAGAGCGTCAGCCTCCACAGCGACGCGAGCGGCCATCCCGTCCTGGAGGGCACGGTGATCGACATCACCGCGCACAAGCAGATGGAAAAAGCCCTGCGCGAATCGGAGCGGCGCTTCCGCGAGATGCTGGAGCATATCCAACTCATCGCCGTGGGGCTGGATACGGGCGGCACGATCACGTTCTGCAACGATTACCTGCTCCGCCTGAGCGGCTGGACCCGCGCCGAAGTGATCGGGTGCAACTGGTTTGACCTGTTTGTGCCGCCGGAACAGAGCGACGAGGCGAAAATGAGTTTCCAGGCCACCATGCAAAACGGCCAGATCAGGTCATATATAGAGAGTATCCTCTGCACGCGGACAGGCGAACAGCGGTTGATCGCCTGGAACGACACGATGTTGCGCGATCCGCAGGGGCAGCCCCTGGGCACCACCAGCATCGGCGACGACATCACCGCCCGGCGGCAGGGCGAACAACAACTGCACCTCCAGGCGGCGGCGCTGGCCTCGGCGGCCAACGCGATTGCCATCGCTGACCGCCAGGGCCGCATCACCTGGGTCAACCCGGCCTATACCCGCCTGACCGGCTACAGCAGCGCCGACGCCGATATCCCCAACATCTACACTGCGCCGCCGGGGGGCGACCGGCTGCCGGCAGAGATGATCCGCACCGTGCAGGCCGGGGGCGTCTGGCAGGGCGAATGGATCACCTGCCGCAAAGACGGCACCCGCTATGCCGAAGCCCAGACGATCACCCCGGTCCAGGATGAACACAACACTCTCACCCACTTTATCATCATCCGGCAGGACATCGAAGAACGCAAACAAAACGAACAGCGCCTCATCTACCTCGCCAGCCACGACTCGCTGACCGGCCTGCCCAATCGCCATGCGCTGGAGGCGGCGCTGGAGCGCGCGGTCGCCCGCGCCGGGCGCGGCACCCCCGGTGCCTTGCTCTTCCTGGATCTGGACAGCTTTAAAATCGTCAATGATACCCTCGGCCACGCGGCGGGAGATGACCTCCTCGTCACGCTCAGCCGCCTGTTGAGCAACCAGCTACGCGAGGGGGATTTGCTGGCCCGCATCGGCGGAGACGAGTTTGCCGTGCTGCTCGATAACGCCACCCTGGAACAGGCCCGCGGGAGTGCCGAGCGCCTGCGCGAGAGCGTCCACGCCTTCCGCTTTGCGGCGGGCGAGCGCCGCTTCTTGCTGGGGGTGAGCATTGGGCTGGTGTCCATCGAAAGGCACCTGTCCACCCAGACCTTGCTGGCCCAGGCCGACGCGGCGATGTATACGGCCAAAGAGGGCGGGCGCAACCGCGTGGCGATCTTCCACCCCGGCGAAAGCCGCATGACCCAGCTTTCCGAAGCGCACCAGTGGGGCACCCGGATCAAAGACGCCTTGTGGGACGACCGCTTCGTGCTCTACTTCCAGCCGGTGGTCCGCCTGGAGGATAACACCATCGCCCACTATGAGGCGCTGCTACGCATGGAAGGCGAAAACGGCGAACTGATCCTGCCGAGCGTGTTTATCCCCGCCGCCGAGCGCTTCGGGCTGATGCCCGCCATTGACTACTGGCTGGCCCAGCACGCCATCCGCACCCTGCATGACCACCCTGGCATTCACCTGTTCATCAATCTCTCCGGGCGCAGCCGGGGCGATGAGGAACTGCTTAACGCCATCGAGACCCAACTGAGCGAGTATGGCGTGGACGCCGCCCGGCTGGGCTTCGAGCTGACCGAAACCGCCGCCGTGCAAGATCTGAAAGAGGCCGAATGCTGGATCCGGCGGCTGAAGGCCCTGGGCTGCGCCTTCGCCCTGGACGACTTCGGCGTCGGCTTTACCTCCTTCGCCTATTTGCGCAGCCTGCCGGTGGACCAGATCAAAATCGACGGGTCGTTCATCGTGGGCATCGATCAGGATGTCGGCAATCGTTCAATTGTCCAGGCCATGCACACCCTGGCCCAGTCCATGGGCAAGGAAACGGTGGCCGAGTTCGTCGAAGACGCCGCCACCATCCGCACCCTGCGTGAGATCGGTATCACCTACGGCCAGGGCTACTATCTGGGCCGCCCCAGCCCCCACCTCGCGACCGCCGTACTCGACCCGCTGGTCAGCGCAGCGGTCTAAATTGAGAATCAGGAGAAATTGCCATGTTCTGGAGCAGTAGCATCGACCCGATCCCGCCCTTCCCCGCCGACGGCTGCGCCCAGCAGACCCTGTTGCCCACCGTTGATTGCCGCCAGGAACCGTTCACCCGGCTGGTCACCTCGTGGCACATCACCACCCCGCCGGGCACGGTCGCCACCCCGGCAGTGCGGGTGCGTGTCGGCGGGCGGCCCAGCCCCTGGTATCCCCTCGCCCGCTGGGGCCGGGGCACGCACCCCGCCACGGGCGACCCCCTCCCCAGCAGCCTGCCGCCGCGCCGGAACGGCCCCGGCCCTGCCTGGGTGGACATTGATATCCTGCGCCTGAAGGACGACCTCCTTGCCGACGCCTTCCAACTGCGCGTCACCCTGCGCAGCAACGGCGAGGCGCTGCCCCAGGTCCACCGCCTCGCCGTCACAACCTATCGCCCCGGCACCGGCGAGGCGACGACCCCGCGCGATCCCACCGCGCCGCCGGTGCGCCTGGCCGTCCCCGAACGCTCGCAGACGGTCGAAGATCCCGCCATATCCGGGCAGATTTGCAGCCCGACCAGCCTGGGCATGGTCCTGGCCTACTACGGCGTGGACCGCCCCACCGCCGAGGTCGCCGCCGGGGTGCGCGACCACCTGGGCGACGAGACGTATGGCAACTGGTCGTTTAACACCGCATATGCGGCGGGCCATGGCTTCCAGGCCACCGTACACCACTTCCCCGGCCTCGCTGCGGTGGAAGCCGAACTGCGCGCCGGGCACCCGGTCATCCTCAGCGTTGCCTGGGGGGCGGGCGAGCTACCCGAAGCACCGATCCCGAAGACGAACGGCCACCTGATCGTTGCCACCGGGATAGACGCGCAGGGCGATTTCTATGTCAATGATCCCGCCGCCGACCCGCGCAAAGATCAACCCGTCGCCCGTGTTTATTCCCGCGCCGCGCTGGCCCGTGCCTTCAAGGGCATCGGCTATATGATCACGCCGCCCGCCGGGGAGTAAAGCCCGGCACGCCCGCTACCATCGATCTTAAGGGGATGAGTGGCAGGCGGGCCGGTCGCCCTTCGCTCCCTGGCGCGGCCAAACTATCAGCGCTATTATGACGTATTATGAATGTGCTAAAAATCTTCCGGGCTATCTGCTGTGCCGCATTGTCACTTACTCAACAGGAAAGACGAGCATAAGTCAACTTCTGTACCCGGATCTAAGCAACATAACAGCGATCTATGGTATAATAGGTAGCAGAAAAGCAAAGTTGTAACGGGCAACAACTCTGCGCCGCTGGCTTAGCAACACACCGCGCTTCTATTGGCCCCGCATCGAGGAGGGAGGTTGGACCCAGTGGCAGCATCCGCAAAGGCGGGGCGCCGATCGCTGCGTGCCCGCCTCAGCCACCTGTTCACCCGCCGCCTGCGTTACCAGATCGTCCTGCCCTACCTCCTGCTGGCGGCGGTGTTCGCCGCCGGGGGGACGTACCTCTTCATGAGCCGGACCAGCGACAACCAGCGCAACGCCTTCAACACCCAGTTGTTAAGCGCGGTGCGCCGGGGCGGGGTCAGCCTGGCGAGTCTGGAAGAGCAGCAGATCACCGGCCTGCGCTACATGCTCTTCACCGAAGGGGTCGTTGAGGCGCTGCAAACCCGCGATCCCAACGAACTCCGCGCCCTGATCGCCGGGGCGGCGGTCAACAACAAATTCGACCGGGTGCTGGTCGTGGCCTCCGACGGAAGCCTGCGGCTGGACTGGCGGCCCACGACCACCGGGGCCGCCACCGCCCCCGTTCCCGCCGACACGGGTCTCCAGGCGCTGATCCAGGCGGCGCTCCAGCCCGAAGGGGATCGGGACAAGGTATCGGCGGTGATCGACAGCGGGGCCGGGCCGATCTTCTACACCGCCGGAGCGTTGCGCCAGCGCCCCACCGGGGTGGTCGGGGCGATCCTGGTCGGCACCACCCTGTCCACCGTGCTGGAGAAGGTGGCCCAGGACAGCCAGAGTCCACTCGTCACCTTCTACGGGGCCGATGGCGTCGCCGTGAGCCACCTCATCACCGGCACCGTGAGCGTCGCCACCCTCCCTGCCCTGCCCGGCGGGTGGGCCGACAGCATCCGCGCCCGCCCCACCGACCCGGCCCCCTTCCGCACGCTGATGCTCGGCGGCGAAACGTTCGTTGAAGCCCTCGGCGCGGTCCCGGCCCCCCCCGGCGTCGCCCCGCCCGGCGTCTATGGGGTGGCCCTCAGCGCCCGCACCCGCGACGGCGACCTGCTGGGCAACCTCGGCACCCTGGTCATCCTGGTCGGCATCGGGCTGCTGCTGATCATCTGGGTCGGCAACCTCCTGGCCGAGCAGATCGACGACCCGGTGGGGCAACTGGTGGCGGCAGCCGAGCAGGTGGCGCAGGGCAACCTCGAGGTCCAGGTGCCGGTGCGGCGGCGCGACGAGCTGGGGGCGCTGACCGAACGCTTTAACGATATGGTCATCGGCCTGCGCCAGCTCCTGTTCGTCAAAGACCTCTTTGGCCGCTTTGTCTCGCCCGAAGTATCCGAGCAGTTGCTCGATGGCCGCATCGAACTGGGCGGCGAGCGGCGCACGGTGACGATCCTCTTCAGCGATCTGCGCGATTTCACCCGCCTGGCCGAGCAGCACCCGCCCGAAGTGATTGTGGACCTGCTCAACGACTACTTCCGCCGGGTGATCCACGCGGCCCAGGCCCACGGCGGCATCGTCAACAAGTTCGGCGGCGACTCGACCCTGATCATCTTTGGTGCCCCCGTGCCCACCCCCGACCATGCCGACCGCGCCCTGGCGACGGCGCTGGATATGCGCGCCGCGCTGGAAGAAGTAAACGCCCAGCGCAGCCAGGAAGGGTGGGCCCCCCTGCGCCACGGCATCGGCATCACCACCGGCATGGTCGTGGCCGGGCAGATCGGCTCCGAAGCGCGCATGGAATACACGGTCATCGGGGACCCGGTGAACCTGGCCGCCCGGTTGCAGGAGCTGGTCAAGAACCTGCCGGGCGTGGATATTGCCTTTAGCGAGACCACCCTGGCCGCCCTGGCCGACGTGCTGGCCTGGAGTTGGGACGATCTGGGCGAGTTGGAAGTGCGCGGTCGGAAAGGGCCGGTCCGGCTGTATACCCTGCTGGGGCACGGCCCCGGTGCCCAGGCGTTGACCGAGGCTGCCCTGGCCCAGGATGCGGCGACCGACAGCAGCCCTGCCGCCGTGCTTGAGCAGGTCAGCTAATGCGGATCATGTGGCCGTTAGGCCGGGCCGCCGCGCACACCCTGGTGCCCACCCGCCAGGGCGACCGCGCCTTGTTGGTGCTCAGCGGGCTGGCCTTGCTGCTGGTCGCCGCCAGCGGCTGGCTGGCGCTGCTGGGGCCGGCCACCGGGCAACTGGCGGCCTCGGCCTGGCCCAATCCGGGGGCCGACTATAGCCGCGACCAGGATCACCAGGCGATGCCGGTCGCCCCGGCCAACCCGACCGCCCTCGCCACCGCGGTCAAGGAGGACTCACGCCAGGCCCCGCCGCTGCCCACCAGCCCGGCCTTCTCGCGCTCCCCTGCGCCCGCGCCGGTCGTGGTGGCCGTCACCATGCTGCCGACCGCCCCCCCCCCGGCGACCACCGGC
>JBBSAN010000433.1:0-6225 GCA_038252265.1 Chloroflexia bacterium | reverse complement strand
CGGCGTGCCGACCAGATCGCCGGCTGTGGCCTGGAGCGCGGCATCGAGCCTGCCCACCGGGGTAGTGGACTCGCTGTCGCCTGCAAATACGGCGTACAGCGGCGCGAGCCAGGCCTGGGCCGCCCGCAGGTCGGGCGGGGCGGGAGCGCTCTCCGAGCCGGACGCCGACGTCGGAGCCTGGATCGCCAGGCCGGACGCCAGCGGCGGCATGGCTGGCGCCGGGCCAAGCAGTGCGCGGGTCAGGACCAGTTCGGCCAGGCTTACTCGGGCCTCCGGCATCGCCGGCGCAAGGGCCAGCCCCTGGCGCAGGGCGGCCTCCGCCGCGTCCAGCGCGCCCAGCCCAGCCAGCGCCTGCCCCAGGTCGCTGTACGCAATCGCCAGGGTGGGGTCCTGCCGCAGGGCCGCCAGGTTGAGGGCCAGGCGTGTGTCCACGTCGGGAGCGGCACGAGCCCGCCGCCAGAGGGTCTCGGCGTCGCTGGGCAGGGACGCGGATAGGATACCCCGCGTGGCGGTCAGCACCCACCCGGCGGCGAGGGTGCCGGTGATGGGTGCGACCAGCAGCGGCGGGGAGGGGGGAGCGCCGGCAGGTGACGCGAGCCGCCCGCCTTGCGCCAGATCCACCGCCGCCTGGGCGCGCTGGCTCTCCGGCAGGTCTGGCCCGTACTGCCGGGCGCGAGCGGCGTCGGCGTGGGCCTGGGCCATCACCACCTGCGCCCGTCCGTAATCGCCCGCCGCCATGAGCCATTCGGCCTGGCCCAGATCGGCTTCGGCCAGGCCCGCCCAGGCCAGGGGATACTGCGGATCGCCGTTCCCTGCCGTCCGTGTAGTGGCCTCGTCGCAGCGGGTCTCCCCCGTAGTGTCGGAATCGAAGCCGAGGCCATTGATGCGGGTATAGATGGGGGTAAAGCCCAGAGCGGTGCAGAAATAACCGATCGCCTTGTTGTAGCCCACCGGGCTGAACCAGAGATAAGTGCGCCGGCCCCGGGCATAGCAATCGTAGGGGGCATGGCAATCCACCGACGACAGGGCGCTCGGCAGCCAATCGGTGCTGGGCAGGCCAATGTCGGGCAGAAGCTGGCCGGCGACCTCCTGCTGGCCCGCCGCCAGCCCCGCCCGCTGGATCTGGTAATCGTAAGGGGCGCCGACCAGTTTCGCCGCAGGATAGAACGTGATGGCACTCAGAATGTCGTTCTGGCTCGCCGTATAGGTGCCTTCCAGCAGCACATCGGCCCCGGCGCGCTGGGCCGCGTCGGCCAGCGATTCGCCGGGCAGGCGCGCCACGGGCACCGCCCGGAAGGTACCTTGGAGCCAGGCGCTCGATCGGACGCGGTCGGTGCCCGTCAGGGTGCTTTGCAGATCATCGGTCAGCGTCTGCCCCAGGGCCGCGTCCGCCGGGCTGCCGGGGGCCGCCTGGTAGGGCAGGATGCCAATGGTGCGCTGGTAAGGTAGGCCCATGCCGTCCACCAGGCCAGCCCCGACCAGCCCCGCCAGCAGCAGCCCCGCGAGGGCGGCCCGCACCCCGGCCCAGCGGCGGCGGCGCCCCCACCAAGCCGCGGCCCCGGTCACCAGCCCGGTCAGCAGCAGCCCGATCATGATCGCGCTCCAAGCCGAGGTGGACACCAGGGGGGTGCCGCGCAGCGCAGGCTGTAGGGTGTGCAGCAAGGGCGAATCATGCCGGAGCGCGTACAGGCCCAGGCCGACGGCTTCCGCCGGGGTGCGGGGGAACGCCAGTGTCACTAGACTCCCGTCGAAAGGCGTCTTCGGCGCAGGCTGGGTGACCGGCTGGCTCAGCCACTGCCCCAGCCCTTGCAGGGCCGCGGCGAGGGTCGCCAGCGCCGCCACGACAGCCCCCAGCGGCACCAACCATCGTTCGGCCCGGTGAACGAGCTGCGCGGCGCGCGCCTGGGGCCGCGCTCCTGCTGGGCCGCGCGCGTGATGCACCGGGCGCCGCGGCGGGCGGCGCGGGTGCACGCTCTCGCGCCGCGCGGCGCGGGGTGGGGGTCGCTGGCGGGTGGGGGGTGGGTTGGCAGGTGGTTCCATAAAGGGGGTCGCCCTAGACGCGTGCGTGGCAGCCGCGCTTCCACGGGGAGCGCGGGGCGATTGCCCGAGTATCCTAGCATGGAACGCAGATGTTGTCAATAGTCACGCAACGCCTCACCCATACTCACCCATTACGGAGCCGGGGGCAGGCGGGCGGCAAGCGCCCTCGGCAGTCGAAAAGTTCCTTTGAGTTTATTGCTCCCCTCCCCTATGCTTTGGTTGTGTTGGCTACCTTTCGCATCCGGAGCTGATCATGGAGAGTAACGCCGGCTCCACTACTATGCTGCCCGACGATAATCATGGTGTAAGCCACCTAAGACCGGAAATTTGACTATCTTGCTGTTGTCTGCACTTACTGGCTCCATAACCTCATCTGATTGCCGCTGGTGCAATGCGTGGGGAATGGCTTGTGAGACGCCTTGATGTGGTCTGGCATCGTTAAAGTAGTTGACGTACTCGGCGACAGTAGTGTGTAAGTGGCGCTCGCTAAAAACGATTATGTGGTCGGTGCATTCCCATCGTACACTGCCTTGAAATCGCTCGCAGTAAGCATTCGCCCTTGGCGCCTGGAACGGTGTACGTAATATTTTGATGCCGCTGACTTGCGCTATGCGCTTGAAGTTCGCACCAAACTTCTTGTCGTTGTCGCGGATCCGGTACTTTGGTTGCTCACCAAACGGCGTGGCTTCGCGTAGTTGCTGCGCCGTCCACGCATCTGTTGGATTCCGCGTTACCCGGAAATGAACCACGCGACGCGAACCGAGTTCAATTGATGCGCTCCGCACCCCATAGGCTGTTTGCAAGCGCCATTTGCTTGATCACCTCGATGGTCTCAGCGGCGATTGGGGGCTTACGCTCACCCGATTTCGTGCGGGATTTCAGCTTCCAGAACAAGTGAAACCCAGCACAATGCCAGCGCAGCAATGTTTCCGGCTTGACGATGAGCAGCGCGGTTTTCCATGTACGAAGCTGCTGCGCCAATAGGACAAGTATCGCGCGATCGGCATTGTTGAGGCGAGGACGTTTGACTTGACGTTGTAAGACACTCAGTTGTTGGCGTAACAAGACATTCTCAAGCAGTAGTTCTTGTTTGTTGTGGATCAGGTCGACGGCTAAGCCTTTGACCAACGGACCCGCAGCTTCAACCAAAGTAAGCGACTGTTTGATAATAGCAGGTAACGAAAGCAGCCGCTGCCATGAGCGGCTTAGCGCGGTGCCAGCACGCAGAATAAGCGTGATCAAGCTAGACCATAATCGATAGACCAGCCGCCACATTAAGCAGCCCTTCACCAACTATTTGCTATAAAGCTATGAACAAGCTGAGCAAAGGGTAAGCCAGCGAGATTTGGGTTGACCGCGCCAACAGCCCAGTGTGGTTTCGGAAACACCGATTTAAGCTGCGGATATGCGAAGTAGCCACCACAGGGTCACCCAACAAGCCCGGCAGCTGACTTGGACCTTGCCGGATGAGCCGAAGTCAAGGCTGTACTTGATCCGTGATCGCGACGCCAAGTTCACCGCCCGCTGCGATGCCGTGTTTGCGACGGGAGGCGTGGAAGTTATCCGAACACCATATCGGACGCCCAAAGCGAATGCCTTTGCCGAACGATGGATTCGTCGCGCCCGTGCAGAGGTGCTAGATCGAGTGCTGATCCTCAATGAGACCCATCTGCGGCGGGTGATCAACGCCTACATTGATCAGGACAAGCAGGCGCGGCCGCACCAGGGGATTGACCAGCGTTGCCCCATTCCGATTGAAGGAGGTCGTCGTACCGGAGCGGTGCAACGGAGGGATGTGCTGGGTGGAGTGCTTCACGAATATGACCGCGAGGCGGCTTAACTCGCACAGCCCGAGCAGATAACAAAACCGCACCTTACAGGGGTCTTCCTCAAGATCAACGGCAAGGCGCCTGAGCTGTGGCGCTCGGTGGCCCAACAGGGCCACGTCCTTGATATCCTGGTGATCTCCCAGCGTGATCAGTACGGGGCACAGCGCTTTTTCCGCTAGCTGCTGGGGGTGGCGTCATGTGCCATGCGTGATCAGGAGTACCATGCCCAACAAGCGCAGCTATTCCAGCTCCTGTTAAGCACCCACCGAGTTCAGGGCGAGTCGAAGCCGAAATCAATCAGAGCGTCGGCATAGCCGGGCGCGCTGACGATGCCGGTAGGATAGCTGATAGTCGGGTCGCCGGGCGGGCCTGATCGGCGGATGCGAAAGGTGTATCCAAATGCTGTATTCGCGCCCGCGACATCGCGTCCGTCGATCTTTACCCGCGCTCCGGGAACAAGCACCCCCGTTGTGGCGTCCACCGCGTGTACCGTGATCTGGACCAACCGATTGAGCGGCGGCGGCGAGGGATCGACCGTGACCCGCATCGCCGGAGTGTAGGCCGAAACGGTGAACGACACCGCCGGGTATCCCGCCAGGTGGACGCTGCCGGTGTTCACGCCGGGCGCGAAGACGCAGGCAAACGACGCGTTCGCCAGACCCGCATTCGACCCGATGGTCACACTGGCCGGCACCGGCACGTGCGTGGTGTTGTCTTGCACCTGCACGAGGAACGGGACCGCGCGCCCGGCAGGGACCGGGGTCGGATCAAATTGAATGTGCAAGGTCGGATTGTAGAAAACGAACGGAATCGGCGTATCGGGGTACAAATCGTGGCTCACGATACCCGACGGATCCTGGGCGCGGGGGTGCGGGCCGGGCCGCGGGTACCCTGGGTCGGAGGGATCCGCTGGCTCCTGGATGGGGATGAAGGTATAGGTGAAGGCTTCGTCGGTTCGGCGCGTCATGGAATCGCCGTCAATGGTAATGCTTCCCTGGAGCACCTCCCCGGTGTTCGCATCGCTGGCGTGCACCGTGACCGGTACGGCGATGCCGCGCGGAATCGTGGCAGGCACCACTGTGACGCGCATCTCGGCGGGCCGCATCCAACGGATCTGCTCCGGCGGCGCAACATGGCCGGTCACGTCTTCGAACCAGATGCTCGTCCCGTTGCGGACCATGGCGTCGGCGGTGGCGTATCTGCGCACCGCATTCCCGGCGTCGCCGGTGGGGATCCAGTGGTATATATACACCTTCGCCGGCGGATAGTAGGCGAAGTGATCGAAGGTCACATCCTGGAGCGTGATCACCGTGCCTGCGTCGTCGAAGGCCGCCATCCGAATCCGCCAGACATTGTCCTGGAGAGGGATTAACCCCGCGTCAGCCTGGGTGAACCCGATCCCGGCGGTCGTCGCGTCTTCCCACCAGAAGTATACGGTCGCGACGGCGGGTGGACTATCCACGTGGATAGCGGGATGGATGGTGACCTGCACGCTCTTATCCCGCGCCTTGCTTTTGAGGGTCACCGTACGCGGGAGGCCATCGAACGGCAGCATGTCGTCGTCACGCTTGTCCCAGTGCAGCGCAATCCAGCGCGTGCCCCGGCGGACGAGGCGTAGCATCGTGTCTGGATTGTAGAGGGACGCTGGCACCATCCGTTCCTGCGGGAATGGCGGCCAGGGGGGCCAGGGCAGGCACATCGTTTGCAGGTTGAACGTGTAGCGGTTGATATAGAGGCGCGCATCACTCGAAGAGGGTTGGAGCGGGTCATCCGACCACCACTGATCAGGCTGGGCCGCCAGGGCATCGAGCGTTGGAACATCGGCGGCATTCACGTCAACCGGGTAATACTTCATCCGCGAATCGACCTGATCGTAGACGCCAAAATGGCTGAAGCGGTCGGCAGCGGTAAACATCGTCTCGGGGAGGAACTTCCAGGGATGGGCGTACCCGGCAGGCGGTCGCTGACCTGCCACAAGCGCGATTTGCGGCGGCACGAGGTGGTTCGATGCGGGCAGGTAGCGTTGATACCAGCGTCCCGGGACGCCCTCGCGGGTACCCATAAGATGGAGGGTCAGGTCGCCCCGGAGCCGGATCGTCTGCGGGAAGACCGCGTTGCCCGCCGTCGGCGGGATCGTCTCGTCGGCGGCAGCCTCGTCGCTCAGGGGCAGCACGGTGGCCCCCGGCGGCAGTAGGTGCCAGCGCCACGTCCGATCCATGGTGCCCCAGCTAAAATTGATGCTGTAGATGACCGGCTCAATACCGGGGGCCAGATCCGCCGTCACCAGCACCACCTGGGCTGAGACGGCCAGGCGACTTTTGTCACCGATTGGCCCGACCGGTGGCCCACCCGGTGG
>JBBSAN010000432.1:0-6225 GCA_038252265.1 Chloroflexia bacterium | reverse complement strand
GTCCCGGTGTGAAGGCGGGGGTCACCACCGGAGTCGGCGAGGCATTGCAGACCGGCGTGTTGGTGGGCAGCGGGGTCGCCGTTTCGCTCGGTGGCGGCGGCGGCAGCGTGGCCTTAGGCGTCGAGGTCGGCGGCACCGGCGTATTGGTATTGGTGGGCGTGTTCGTGGGCGTGCTGGTGCGCGTCGGTTGCGGGGTGTTGGTCACCGTCGGCGTATTGGGCACCACGTTGATACGCACCGAGGTGAAGGCCGAGGCGCTACTCTGGTCGGTGGCGGTGAAGTTGAGGACATACGACCCGGCCTGGGCACCGGTAGGCGTCCAGTCGAAGGTGCCATCCACCAGGCTAGAGGGCACCGGGATCGGGAAGGTGGCCCCTGAGGGCAGGCCGATCACGTTCAGGGTGACCACATCACCAGGGTCGGTGTCGCGGGCCCGCACCGTGAAGTTCAGGTGGGTGCCTTCAATAATGGTGAACAGCGTGTTGTCGGGCGGCGTCGGCGGGTAGATGAAGACCGGCGGATTGTTCGTCACCGGGATCAGCCGGATGAAGAAGTCCAACGGCGTCTTGGTCAGCACGCGCCCGGTGAAGTCAACATTCTCGATCATCACCTGGGTGGAGTAGAGGCTGTCGCCCGATCCGTTGATCTGCGCCCCATGGGTGTCCCAGGTGTACAGGCCGGTGTCGCGGTCGATGGCGGCGGCGTGCGGGGCCTGCGGCGGCCCCGGCTGCACGAAGCGGGCATCGCCTGCCTCGGTCGTGGTCGACAGCCGGTACTTCATCAACTGGCCGTCGGGGTCGGTCGCCGGGATCTGGAAGGCGCAACTGCCCTCACGCGGGCAGTCAACAATCGCTGGCAACTGGCTGATCGGGTTCGCCGTGGTGAAGGCAAAGTTGATGATCGTTTCGGCGCGGAAGTTCTGGTCGCCGTTGTTGATATGGATCGGCGGGCTGAGCCGGCAGCAGGTGCCGAAGGAGGCGGTGAAGGGGCCGGAGTTGCTGTAGGTGTGCGTTTCGACCTTCTCCAGCAACACCCAGTCGTTCAGCAGGTCCACGAAGGTGCACACGAAGTTCTGATTGGCCGACTGCTGCCCATCGCCAAAGGCAATGGTGGCGAAGGGCACCACATCACCGACATTGGGCGGCGTGGGGAAGCCGGGATAGCTACGCCGGCTGCCTGCCGTGGCGGTGATTCGGGCCGTATTACCACTGACAGTCTGCCAGTTGAGTTGTCCCAGCCGGTCATGGGTCTCCGGGACGAGCGCCTTGCTGCTGCCGGGCGGCGGCGGGGCGGCTTCGCTGGCCGGGCGCGCGGCGTTGGTCACCGTGCTAATACTGACGAGCATCAGCACCATCAGTAGTGCCGCAGTTCCGTAGAACTGAAGGTGTTTCTTCATGATCATGCTCCTTGTGTTACTAAGCCGGGATTGAGGTGGGGTGCGCGAGGTCTTGAACCGTATTAGTGTGCCGTATCGTTGCTCCGCTTCGCTAATACACTCCTTTCTTCTGCTGATGACGGACCCAGGCTGATTGCAGGTGAGGAACCAGGCCGTGTGGATAGCGTATTACGCGTTCCCCCGCGCACCTTCAACGCTACCTGTTATCACTCTGTACCAGGAGTCGGTGAGAGATCGGCATACCGCACCGGCTGGTGAACACCAGCCGTATCGGCTTGGGGATGGTCCGAAGAACATCCCCTATTGGTACTACAGGGTCCCAGAAGAGAAAGCCAGCGAGTAGAGGGGATGACACACTATGTATCAGCTTATTATACACCCTCTGTCCCTTTTATGGGAGGGGTACTGGTACAATAGTCCTGGATCGAATAGGACCATTGGGGTAAAGGGGGTGTTTTGGCGGAAGGGGGCGGAGGGTGCGGGGGCGCGGAGGGGTAGGGGGGTAGGGGGTGGCAGAAGGCTGCTATGCTAGGGGGGCGGGGTGCGGGGGTATGGTGGGGAGAATCTGGCTTGACAACGATCCGGGTTTTACGTATAATGACACGCGTTGGGTCCAATATTCCCTGATAGCTCAACGGTAGAGCAGGCGGCTGTTAACCGCAAGGTTCCAGGTTC
Source organism: Chloroflexia bacterium (assembly GCA_038252265.1). Taxonomy (GTDB): domain Bacteria; phylum Chloroflexota; class Chloroflexia; order QHBQ01; family JAICKM01; genus JBBSAN01. The sequence goes on along the minus strand of JBBSAN010000432.1, from coordinate 4,154 downwards.
GAATCCTGGTCAGGGAGCCTCAGAATTGCACCGGTCGGTCTGATGGCGGCTGCCGGGGAGCCGAAGTGGATGGGCAAGCCTTTGCCCGCTGCTTCGGTTTTTGTTTTCCTCTTGTTTTTCATTGACAAGGACCATCCAGGTTATTAGAATTATATGCGGGTAGTGTTCGACCGTGCGACCTATCCTCTTATCGCGCACTCCAAGCGCACCCGATCCCTGCCCATGCTGCTACTCATTATCGAAGATAATCCCTCGACCCTGAAGATGCTGGCCTTCCTGCTCGAACAAGAAGGGTATCGCGTGTTGACGGCGGTGACGGCGGAAGGGGGCGTGACGATCCTGCGCCGGGAGCCGGTGGACCTGGTGGTGCTGGACGTGATGCTGCCGGACAGCAACGGGTTGCAGATTTGCCGCCAGATCCGCAACGAAGGGATGAGCCTGCCGGTGCTGGTGATTTCAGCCCTTAGCGGGCGGGCCGATAAGTTGAATGCGCTAGACGGCGGGGCGGACGACTACATGACCAAGCCGTTTGATCCGGCGGAGGTGGTGGCCCGCGTCCATTCGCTGGCGCGGCGGACCCAGCCGACCCTGGCCCCGGAACTGCAAACCCGGCTGTGCGTGGGCGATATCTGCCTGGATACGCACAACCAGTTGATTGTGCTGCTCCAGTCGGGGAAGGAAGTGCCGCTGACGAAGATGGAAGCGCAACTGCTCCATGTGTTGATGCGGAATGCCGGTGAAGTGGTTTCGCATGATCGGCTGATTTCGGAAGCGTGGGGACCCAATTACGAGGGGAGCAGCAACCAGCTCGAAGTGTATGTCCACCGGCTGCGTAATAAGTTGCGGAAAGAACTGGGCAGCCAGGACTTGATCCGCACGGTGCCGGGCAGCGGCTACGAGGTGGTGGCGACGGCGGCTACGTCGGCCTGAGGCGAGCTATGCAGCACCCACGTTGGACTTGGACTCTGCGCAAGACATGGCTGGTGATGCTGGGGCTGGTTGGTGTCGGCATTGTAGGCTGTGTATTAGTCAGCATCGCTGCCGCGCCCGCCGGGCGTGGACCTGCCCAGGTGCCGCCGCCTGCGCTGGTGGTGCTGCCGACGGCGCTCCCGAGTGGAATCTGGGTCCAGCCCGGCGTCGCACAGATGGGCGTGGGGCCAGGTGGGGTGTGGCTAGCTTTTGCTTGTGGAGATCCCCTCGGCAGGATCGCTACTATGATATTGGACCAGCCGCTGCTGCTGGATTCTGGAGGCCACTTTGCTGCCGAAACAACGCGGCTGGCCTGGCGAGAGGGAGAGGGCATGTCGACCCCGACCAGAACCAGTGCCGAGACGCTCCTCCCTTTCCCCCACGCCCGGCTAATCGGCCTGACGGATGGGCGCACTCTCGCGCTGAATATCGAGATAGTGGAACCGGAAAGTCCCTCTGGCGAGGGTGCGCTACGCACCTCCTACTATGGTCTGTACACGCTGACCTTAAGCCAGAATGATCCTCCGCCTTTGGTGCAGTGTACACCACCTTTCTAGCGGTGGCTGATGCGATCACAAGCAAGCCGCAAACGTTTACATACTTGACTAATTTCCTTTATTACTGTTAAATAGTAAGTAAGCTGACCCACAACCATTGCCAGGCGATCGGCGTTATACTTATGTTGACAAGGCTCAAGGCCGGATGGTACACTTGTCGTTGGGTGTTTCTGTTTGCTCTTTCAGGGGACTGCACGCATGAAAATCTTGATGGTGGACGACGATCCGTCCCTGGTGAAAATGATCACCTTCTTGTTGAAGGATGAAGGTTACGACGTGATCAGTGCCTCCACGGGGACGGAGGCGCTCCAGACGTTGCAGCAGCAGTGGGTGGATATGGTGATCCTCGATATTATGCTGCCGCGAGGGATGGATGGCTTCGAGATCTGCCGCCGGGTGCGCGAGACCAATCGGGTGCCGATCATTATGCTGTCGGCCAAGGGCAGCACGGAGGATCGCGTGCGCGGGCTGCTGGATGGAGCCGATGATTATTTGCCGAAGCCGTGCGAACCGGCGGAGTTGCTGGCGCGGGTGAAGGCACTGGCCCGGCGGTCGCAGGCGCAACCCGCGACGGCGGATAGCCGGTTGATGACCACCGGCGGGCTGCAACTGGACCCGTTGCGGCATACGGTGACGCTGGCGAACGGCAAGAGCGCGGACCTGACGCCGACCGAAAGCCAGTTGCTGCATTGTCTAATGCGTAATGCCGGGAAGATCCTGACTCGTGAGATCCTGATCGCGCACGCGTGGGGCGATACGCAGGGGCGGGATGTGGGGCAGGTGGATGTGTATATCCGCCGGTTGCGGGTGAAGATTGAGGCGGACCCGGCCAAGCCCCGGCTGATCCAGACGGTGTGGGGCCTGGGGTATAAGTTCGAGCAGGCCTGAGCGCGATCCTTTCCGGGCGATATAAGCGGTCTCCTTCTATGCTGAAGGGGGCCGCTTTTGATTCCTGGCTGTGCTCAGGTGGTCGCCTCTCGCCCGGCAGGAGGGTGACCCTGAACAGGGCGGACGCTCTTATGCCCGCAGCGGGAGTTACCTTAGCATGGCGATTGTGCACCCGGTCCCGCTGGCAGAGCGGGTGCAACGTCCCACGCTGTCATCCTGAGCGCAGCGAAGGTAGGCTCGGCGATCAGATGTGTAGCGACAAACATTCGGATCTTCGTCAACAATCTGGCGGCCTGGACAAGATCCTGAGCGCAGCTAAGGATGACAGCCTGAGGTTGGCCTGCACTGATCGACTTTGTATCCACCGTGGCCTGGCTGGTCGTTTGTTTGCTTTTTGTTGAGTTAGCCGTGGCGGGGCGGAGGCAGTGTCTGTATTTTTCTTACAATTTCTCAAGAATAGGAAAGTGGAGAAAGATTATGGATCTGTCAGCGGGAAAATTGAGAATGCAGGCACGGGCAGGCACGGGTGCTTACAAAACGTTGAAGCACGGTAGCGTTCGGTTCAGGGGGTGGTAAGTCTCGACGTGTAAGATTAAGATTATTGGTATTAGTATCAATCGCATTCCAGGGCGCACAGCGGGGCCGGGTCAAACTTCCCACAGGAGACATGGTCTTATTGTATAATGGAGGTACCGTAATGCAGCGGGACGTGTGCATACTGGGGCCTGGTCATGATCGTGCGTCGGTAGACGAGGGTGTCCACACCTTTAATCACCTTATTATTGCTGGCAATTCGCGCCGGTTGATCGTGGTTACCCCCGATTTTGGGCGAGTGGTTCAGGAAAATTATGGTTTTCGTGGTATAATCAATCTCATCAGTGGGCGAGTGCCTTGCGCGCCGCCGGGGATGCCGCAGAACGGGACGGGGCGGTCTTACGGAGGGGTGCCGGAGCCAGGGCACCCGAGGCGATGCGGCGCGGACTCCTCCTTGCTGATGCTGACGCGGCTCGCCGGGGATGCCGCGTTGGGGCGCACACACGGCCAGACGATCTGTCCTGGCTCTGCGCCGCCAATGGAAGTGCCGCAGGTTAGCGCCCCCACGGGCGGGCTGCCGGGCACCTCGCTCGCCACACTGCTGTGATCGAGTGGACCTTCCGCCTCTATCCGTTGCCCGCCCCGGCGGGTGATTCATTATGGAGCCGGGTTCGTGGCCCCGGACTCAAGCAACAGGGAACCTACATGGCACAAGCCGCGACGGTTTTGTTAGCGGAAGCCGACCGGATTTCGACACAACTCCTATCCTTTATTCTTGAGCGGGCCGGGTTCCAGGTCATCGCCGCCGAGGGGGGGGCCGATGTGCTGCGCCTGGCCCGGCAGTACAAGGTGGACCTCATTCTGTCGGAAGTGTTGTTGCCCGATGCCGACGGGATGGAAGTCTGCCGGCAATTACGCGCGGATTGGAATACGCGGTATATTCCATTTGTGTTGCTGACGTCGCTGGGCGACCCGGAGTACCGGGTGCGCGGGTTGCTGGCCGGGGCGGATGATTATGTCGCCAAGCCGTTTGACCTCAACGAATTGATGGCTACATTTCCCCAAACCCACTTTGTGGTCGTCTCACAGGCAGATTTACCCGCCGCGGACCATTTAACCATCATCCGTGAACGGATTGAAAACCAGGCTTTTTTAGCCGGGTTCATCAGCGTGCTGCTTTCAACGGATTATCGCGCGGGCGGACTT
>JBBSAN010000431.1:0-6261 GCA_038252265.1 Chloroflexia bacterium | reverse complement strand
GCGGGGCATCCGCCGAGATCAACTCTCCGCAGATACGCATGTCGTAATCGAGCAGCGGACCCACCCGCTGTTGGATCTGACGCACCGGCCACTGGCTGGGATGGTAGGCGGATTGGGTCGAACGGGCATGGAAGTAGTCGGGACCGATGGTGAAGTTGCCGCCATCATATTTAGGCGTCACGACGATGTCGTGCCCTCTGAATGCGTGGAGATCGGCCAGCACCAGGTCGCCTGACGGTGCCTGGGAAAACGGGACGTGTGGCGTGCGCGGGTATTTGACCCGGTTGGTGAATACGACCCCGGCGGCGAGGAGGCGGGGGCCGACCTCCCCAAAGAGCGGCCCGCGTAACCGCTGTCCGTTCGGCAGGCAGGGGTTCCCCCACTTGTCCACCGGCTCATCGGCGGTGATCGGCGGCGGCAGCACCACGGTCGTGATCCCGGCGGCGCGGCGGAGCATTTCGCAGGTGAGGTGGGTCGCCTCCGCAGCCTGGTGGCAGGCGGCACACAAGGCCACGCCGTTGGCCAAAAAGTATCCTCCATCAGGCCACAGGGATCGATCTACGATATGGTGAGCATCTACTGCAAGGTGTCCACATATAACGCATAGGCCGTGATCTCGGGTGAAGACGGCGCTGCGAAACTCATCCCTGGTCAGTAATTGTTCGTCCATATGAATTCACGCGCTCTAGGTAGTGAGCCAATGCAAGTGCACGTTGGGGATCGTCTAGCACCAGCCCAGCCGCCAGATTACAATCCTTGCACAATAATCCTCGAATCACGCCATCGGCATGCTGGTGGTCGACATGCGGAGCAGTGAGCCAGTCACCACAACAACGGCAACGCCCCGCCTGCTGCTCCAACAAGTATCGATATTGCTCTGGCTCCAACTTAAATCGGCGGATGATGCCCGCTCGCTTTTGATGTACAGGTGAACAATACCGTGCTTTGGCAGAAACCCGGGTGAAAGACTGTCCGCATAGTCGGCACTGGCGGTTCCCCCGTCCAGTCGCAGCGACCTTCTGCGGAGCGGGTACGATGGGTGGTGCGGCTTGAAGATAGGCAGCCAACTGGTAAGCGCGTCGTGGGTCATCGTGCAGCTTACCTAGCGCGGGATTACAGCGATCACAAAGGATACTCCGGACCTGGCCTGTTGTGTGGCTATGGTCGATATGAAAAAATGTGCTGGGCAGGCTGCGGCAGGCAGCACACCGCCCACCTTGCTGACGTAAAAGCTGCTGGTAAGCTTCCGGACTCAAGCCGTGCTCGGCCGCAGTATGGCTACTACGCGCACAACGTTCTGAACAGTATTGTAAGTCACTGCGCCCGGGGCGTTGCTTGCCGCAGAAGCGGCACACCATTGGTTTATCAGAACGCCCGCGGTTATAACGAGCGCTGCACCGCGAACTGCAAAACCGTTTGCGTGTATTCGTCTCTGGGCCAAATACTGTGCCGCATTGCAGGCAGCGTCCGATGCCCTCTGGCTGCTTGGAGTCGAATGAACCATATCGCCGCCACCGCATATAGTGCTTTTCACACAAGGTAGCATTGCGGGATCGTACAGGGCTGACGCACTCAGTCGCAGCGCAGGTCTTACTCATGGATATGGTAGTAGCCCCCATCCGGCCAGAGCGCGCGGTCCAGGATATGATGCGGATCGACGGCCACCGCGCCGCAGATCACGCACCGGCCGCCGTCGCGGGCGAACACTGCGGCCCGGAAGGCCGCGCGGGTCAATAACTCAGGCATTAGCGCGGCTCCGGGTGCGCTGACGGCCCCTGATCGCCGTGATCCCCACGTGCTGCGCTCGCTGCGGCGTCGCGTGCTTGTCGCCCCGCAAAGATATCCTGCGGATCGATCGCGATCCACGCTACGCCCTCTGCCGCAGGAGGGAGACCCGGGGGCAGGCTGGCCTGGTGCGAACGGGGTACCTGGCCGGTCGCAACCAGGTAACAAGTCGGGCAGAGATCGCGCCGTTCCCCCCCACGCCGCACCTGCTGCCAGCCCGCCGCGCGCGCCTGGGCCCGGGCGCGACGGCCATCGATGCGGCAGCCCGCGTACCCCGCTGTCCAGTTGCCGCACTCGTCACAGCTTATGTCCGTTGTAATCAACAAACTCATTTCGGTCACTCTCGCCCCTTAAAAGGGGGCGCGAATCCTGTTCTGCATGATCAGGACGAGGGCCAGCCCTCTGGTAGCGCGCCCAGCGCATCGTCCGGCGCATCCTCTAACCAGGTGGTGTCCGAATCGAAATCGATGAAGGGTCCTTCCCAGATCTCGCCGATGCTGATGCCTACTCCGCGGATCCCCCGCCATAGCTGGGCGGCTACATCCGGCTCCAGGGGTCCGATTTCGATGACATGATCACAGTCCGGCGTATTCACGCCCACGTCGATCATCCAGAGGCCGGGCAGAAAGTAGGGGCGCAGCCGTAACTTTCGGCCCGTTGCTCGGTCCAAATAGATTTGCGATTCGACTACAGGTATTGCGGTTTCAAGCGTCATCAGGTGTGCTCCGTCCTGTGGTGCGTGCCCCGCTTGTATCGTGCGAACGGGGTACGCGACGGTCAGGCCGTTTCGGCGGGAAGAACATCCGGCATTCCGGGCGACAGCCACTCGCCGACCAGCGACCGGTCAGTGAAATCGTACTGAAGCAGCAGTCCGCCAGTCGGGGCCAGGAAAGCCCGCGCTTGCGTGAGAGTCCGAGTCCAGCCATCTGGGCCGGTAGTGCTGCGGGGATAGGTGATGTCCAGCGTTCCGCTCACCGGAGACCAGCGAATCTGGACCTGGTTGCTGAACTGCGGGGCCACATCATCCCGCCAGATCAGGACGATTGGGGCCTCTTTGGGCCAGAGACCCTCAATAGATAGGACAGTGCCCTTGTTGGTGGTCGTGTATTGGAGCCAGAGCAGGGTCGCGGCCCCTGGCTCGTAATCGGCGGTGTGTTGGCCCAGCGCCACCAGCCCGTGCTGGGCCTGGGGATGGGCCGGATCCCAGGTGTATAACTCGAAGAGGGGTTCCGTCGAGGTGACAGCAGCACCTGCGACCGCCGGAACCAGCAATTGGATTGTCGGCGCAAGAAGAGTGTTCATGGTTGAACTCCAGTTGGGTTAGAATTGGCTAGTCATTGATCAAATCTGAAGGCATGCGTAGATCCGGCAAGGTTCCCGTTATGTTTGCTCGGTGGAAGGCAGCAGCGGTCCGCGCTGTTGCCAGGTGCGTCCTGTTGCGGCTTCCCGCGCCTGCACCGCTGCGATCAGCGGACCCATCGTCTCCGGGCTGCGCTCCAGGGCGGTCTGGATGTGGTGGGCCTGGCTAAAGATGCAGACACGGCATGACACCCGGGCCCGCCCCCGCTCGATCCGGGTGGGATCGAGGAACTGCTCCAGGGTCTCGCCTTGCAGAAAGTAGGCGGGATGCGGGGCGATGCCGGCATCTACGACCGCCTGGGCGACGGTGGAGAAGGGGAGGGCGATCCCCGGACGGAGCCAGGTCATCTGCCAGCCCTGGGGCCAGGTGCGGCTGGCGCGTAAGGGCACGCGAGCTTCCCAGGCGGGCAGTCGCGCGCGGTTCGGACTTTCTGCCCAGCGCTCCCCGGAGACGAGGAGGGGCCGCGCCCCCAGGATCAGCCGGTGGCGCACTGTCCACGCGTCGAAGAGTGCCGTCTTAAAGTACGCCGTGCAATAGCGCATCCCGTTCGTGGGCGGCATCCCCTTACGCGGGCCGGTCCACAAGTCGAGCAATGAGGTGATCGCGGCGGGGTCGGCATCGGTCGCCGGTCCCGCCACATCGACCTCGTGAATGCGCCGCAGCCGGGTGCCTTCATAACCCGCCGGGGTCGGCTGTCCGGTGCGTTCATAGACCGCTTGCACGCGGACCAGGTGGCAATTGCCCAAGCGCGCGGCCAGGTGGAGCAGATGCTCGGCGGTCTGCGGCCAGTCCTCAGGCAGATACGCATGCCAGAGGAGGATCGGGGCGTCAGGATAACAGCGGCGCAGCCACAAGGCCGCGTAGTCACTATCCAGGCCGCCAGACACGCTGGCCACCAGGGCGGTGGGAGCCATCATCGGCTCCAGGTAGTGGCGCAGCGCGCCGGGATCGGCCAACAGACCCGCCATCGCCGGGACGGGCAGCGGTCTAGGCAGGGCCGCCGGTGCCCCCGTCCCGCGTGTTGCTGCGTGCTGCCGCATTACAGACCTCCTCCGCTGCTGTGGACTCTGGGGCGCGATGGTCGGGCCACCCTGATTTCACTGTCGTGAGAACCCCATCCACCAACTGGGCGATGATGCGGAAGCAGGGAGGCAGGTCAATTTGGGAGCAAATTCGCGGAGCCGGAGATCACGCTACCGGCTCCGCGGCTCTTTGGCCCGGTGTCGCCCGCCGCGTTCGAGGACGGGTGGGATGGTCGCTGGATCCGCCGGGTCCGCCAGCGTGTCGAGCGAGATGAAAATCAAGTCGCCCGTCTCGTCCACATCCAGGGCCAGCGCGCCTTTCACCGCGAGATCGAGGAAGGTGGCGTTGAGTCGAATCAGCCGCGCGGCCTGGATCGCGGCAGCGGTTACGGTGGCATTTACCCCGCGGTGTCCCCGCCCGCGCGCCAACGCCAGCACAAGCTGATCTTCGTGCGCGGGGGACACAAGCTGGGTGACCAACTGGTGTTCGCGGGCGGTTCGCGCCTGGACTGCCGCAGAGGGGGCGGGCTGGGGGTGCCCGTCCGGAGGCGGGGCCTGGATTGGGGCCGCGACTCGACCAGCGCGCCAGTGATAGTCGTACAACTCTTCAACGGTGGTCAGGATGGGGGGGATGCGTCTTGGCTTCTGTCCGGTTGGGTCGAGCCAGACCGCAAAGCCCGCAAGGGTTGCGGCCTCGACCGTATCCCATGCCTGCTGCTGTTCCCCCAGATATTCCCAGAACAGTTTAAGCCGGGTGGCAGCGCGGCGGCTCCGGGAGGCGCGGCCCTGTTGGTGGAGCTGCTGGATGTACTGGGCGATGGGCTCGATGATCTGGCCGGAGTCGTCAAGGACGGTCCAGGCGCGGATCCTGGATTCGGGCAGAATCATGCGCTGGAGTTGCATTCGGTATCTCCTTGTAGTCCATCATTGCTGTGAGTCACTGCCAGCACGGCGCGGGTGGTCGGATCCACGCGCACCGCGCAGATGGCCAGCCCCCGGGCGCGTGCCTTGGTCAGCATATCGGCGGTGCCGGGACTTTGCCCATCGTAGAGGACGATCAGCGCATCCGCAGCGGCGGCCATCGCGGTGTTGCGCTTTAATCCTGCGCCGCGATCATAGCGCCCGCCGGGTCGCCAGTCGGGGCGCATGGCCTGAACCGGGATACCTTGGATCTCGGCCCAGCGGACGGCTGCCTGATCCGGTCCGCGGGCCAGGCCGCTGATCACCAGGCTGATCGGCCAGCCGGCGGCGGCGACCGCCGCCGCGACCAGCCGGATAAGAGTTTCATCGGTTGGATCGTGCGGATCGTGTAGACGGCGGCTACCCGCAATGATTGTCCGCATAGTGGCTTCCTTTCTGCGTCGATGCGGCACCGGGATCGGCGCGGCCGGATGCCTAGGCCAGCGGTGGCAACGGGGTCGTATCCTGGTCCGCCGCCGCCTGGGTCGGGGGCGGGGGGTAGAAGAATGATGGGGCGATTTGCGCCCACACCCACACCAACTGGCGGCGGATTTCATCGAGCGAGCGCGGCCCCATCCAGTTCAAGGCCAGGAGCTCTTTTGTCGTCATCCGGCAGAGCTGATTCACCGTGGTGATGCCACCGCGTTTTAGCGCATTGTGGGTGCGCGTCGACAGGGCGCACCGCTCCAGCGGCACGCCCCTGCGCAGGACGCCGGGCAGGTGCAGCTCCTCCTGTAATACGGGGGTGGGGGGCTGTGGAAGCGGCCCCCACGGCCCCGCCCCGTGCGGAGCGGCGGCGGGTTCCTCCGGGATGGGTGGTGGATGGAGCAGGAGGCGCAGGAGCGTCCGGATCAGGGCGTCGCGTGCCCGCAGGTGGCGGTGCTGCGCCGCTAATTGGCGAGTCTGGTCGCGCAGGAGGGTCGTTTGGTGGTCGGCGAAGGCTTGCAGGTGGACCACCTGCTGGGCGAGTGCATCGTGCCTCTCTGGATCCGGGGGAGCCTTGCCCGGGCGGGGGGCCGCGCGCCTCAATTGGCGGTCCCGGGTCGCCACTTCCGCTTCCAGTTCCGCGACGGCGCTGTTCAGCAGGGCGATCTCGGTCTGCTGTCGAACAATCAGCGCTTCCAGGTCGGGGCG
>JBBSAN010000430.1:0-6270 GCA_038252265.1 Chloroflexia bacterium | reverse complement strand
TTACACGCCGAAACATAGCTCGTGGTTAAACCAGATTGAGATCTGGCTGGGGATCCTGGTGCGCAAGCTGCTGCGGCGGGGCAACTTCACCGCGCTGGCCGATTTGGAGACGCAGATCCGGGCGTTTATTGCGGACTACAATCGGACGATGGCGAAGCCGTTCGCCTGGACCTACTGCGGGAAGGCGTTGGTCGCCTAAACCATTGGTCCATTTAGGCCCGGCTGTACTAGCCGCCGCTATTGGTTGAGTTGCAGCACACGGTGGCTCATCGTCGGGGCCAGAATATCCGGCCCGCTGGGCGAGGGCGGCTCTACGGGCAGGGGCACATCGGCGGGTGCGCTGCTCCCCAGCGCCTGGGCCGCCTCATGCAATTGGTTGACCGCAGCGAGCGTTTCCTGGCTGCTGGTAGCGACCTGGCGGGTTAGCCCCACCATCTCGCGCATCGTTTGCACCACCTGTTCACTGGCGGCGCGCTGCTGCTGCGTCGCCACTGTGATCGCCTGGACCAGTTGCGTGGTACGCTCGACCTCGGTGATGATTGCATCGTTGGCGGCTCCGCTCTGCTGGGCCAGTTGCAACCCCGCCTCCCCTTCGGTCAGGCCGCCAGCGGTCGCCGCTGCCGCCGCCACCAGCGCCACTTGATTCTGGGCCACGATCACTTGTACCGCGCGGGTTGCCTCGGCACTGTCCTGTGCCAGGCGTCGCACCTCGGCGGCCACCACTCCGAACCGGCGACCATAGGTGCCTGCTCCGGCACTCTCGATGGCCGCGTTCAGCGCCAGCACGTGGGTCTGCGTGGATAATTCGTTGATCGACTCCAGGATCTCGTTGATCCGCTGGCTTTGCTCCGCGAGCACGTTATTACGGGCGGCAATCTCGTTGATGCGGGTTTTGATGCGGGTCATCCCGGCGATGCTGGTGCGTACCGCTTCCTGCCCGTGCGCCGCGCTATCCAGGGCCTGTTCGGCGGCGGCAGCGACATAGGCGGCAGCGGTGGCGATCTGCCCGGCAGCCTGGCTCAGTTCTTCGATCGTGCCGGTGGCCTGGGTAATCGCCGCCGCCTGCGCGATGGTCCCCTGCACCTGCTGCACCGCCCCCGCCGTGATCGCGGCAGCCGACTGGCTGACCTGGGCCGCCGTCCGTTGCATCTGGGCGAGGAGCGCGCGTTCGCGGGCACTCTGGGTCGCCAGTTCGGCATTCTGTTGCTCCACCCGCGCCAGCGTGTGCCGCATCTGGTAGCTATACACCGCCACCAGCCCGCCCACGGCCCAGGTCGCCACCAGGGTCAGCACCATGACGCTGAAGGTATCGCTCGGATTTGCCAGTCGGTAGGCGATCAGGGCGGGGCTGGTCAGGTTTGCCATCAGGCCCATTTCTGCCGTCACCGCCAGCGCGACCAGCAAGACCCAGCGCCAGGAGAGCAACACCCCCGCCAGGGCCACCGCGATGACCAGCAGCACCGGGAGGACCAGGGTGGTCCCCAGCGCGGTGTGGGCATCGCTGCCCGACAGCGGGACCAGGAGAATCACCAGCCCGATCAGGCCCAGCGCGGTGATGGTCACCGCTCCCCGCCGGTTGCTGACATAGAGTGCCAGCAAGACGATCACGCTGATCACGGTGTAGGGGCTTATCCCCTGGCCGCCCCCCAGCAAAACCCCGGCAACGCCGGCGAGCAAATTTATCAGGCTAAGCGTGATCAGCACCCCGGCCAGCACCCGGCCCAGCCGCGCTTGCTCCGCATCCGGCGCGGCACAATAGAGTAACGAGGTAACCATGTACTTCTCCAGTTTACCCGGAAGATCTTTTCCCGGCATTCCCACTCATTCTACGGCTACTTAGTGCATAAGTCAAGTAAGCGGATCAAAGGAGATGTTCAGAAATCAGCAGTTAGGAGTCAGATTCTTTCATCAGGACGGGCAGGTGCGGGCAGGTGTAGGCCGGTTCTGTCTAATGCTCGCACTCCTCTGATTTTTGATTTCTGAACACTTACTGATCAACTAGGCCGGGTCCGGGCAACAAAAAAGACAACCCCTGCGCCCGCCGGGTTGTCCTTCTCGTTGGTGCCTCAGTTTAAGGTCAGAGGCTGACCGCTGGTTGCGAGTTAGTGGAGCTTAATAGCTGCTGAGGCTGATGTCTTCCCCGCTGGCGACGGGTGCCGGGACACTGCCCAGCTTGATCACGTTGGAGGCCTGGGGACCCTTGCCGCTGTCCAGCAGATCAAACTCCACCTGCTGCCCTTCGGCCAGCGTTTTGAAGCCTTCACCCACGATGGCGCTGTAATGGACGAACACGTCGCCGCCATCGGCTTGCGTGATGAAGCCATAGCCTTTGCTATCGTTGAACCACTTAACGATGCCAGTCGTCCGCATGATGCTCTCTCTTTCCAGGTGCATTTGGGTGCAAAAGACCTCCGCCCCTTAAACACCTGCGCGCCGGGGTGCAAGGAAGAGGCCGAGGTTGGGTCATGAAGTTATCGAAGAGGGTGGTGCGGGGGATCAGATATGCGACGCCTGTATTGCTAGAGGTGCGCAACGTGGATCGGAACCGACAACTCCTACTTCGTACAGAGGATAGTACCACAACAGATGGTGTTTGTCAAGAATTTCATCCCCGGTTTGAACATTGTGCCCTATGGCTGGTTTTGAACCAGTTTAAGCACATGGTCCCGCGCGGCCACCAGTAGCTCGTTGCGGCTGGTGAAGCACAACCCCAGGCCACTCCCGGCCCGGTCGATTTGCGCCAGGTAGCGCCCATTGGGATCGAACACCTGGATGCGTGATCCCTCGCCCACATAGACCCGGCTCTGGTTGTCCACCGCAATCGCCAGCGGCGCGCCAAACTGGCCCGGTTCGCTACCCTGGCTGCCGAAGCGGGTCACAAACTTGCCGTCGGGCGAGAACTTGAAGACCGCGTTGTTGAACGTGCCCAGCGCAAAAATAGTCCCTTGCCCATCGACCGCTATCCGCGTTTGCAATTCGGGCTGGTCACTTTGCCCGCCGATGGCCGCCGGGATGCGGCTCAGGACGTGCCCCTCGGCGTCCAGATGGACCAGATCGTCGCGGTTGTGGTAGGAGACCGCCTCCAGGCTGCCGTCAGCGAAGACCGCCACATCGTCAAAATTATCCTCGTCCTCGCCTTTAAACGTCGCCAGCAGGGTGCCATCGGCTCCCTTGTACTTCAGGATCACCCCGCCCCGCACCACGTAGACATTCCCCCCCCGGTCGGCGGCCAGGCCGCGCAGGGGGGTCTTGCCGGGTGTCTGCCAACTACTGAGGAACGTGCCCGCCGGGTCGAAGCGCTGCACCCGCCCCGACGTGTACTCCGACACATAAATGTTGCCGTCGCCGTCTGCGGCGATGCCCCGCGCATCATCGAAGAACCCCGCCCCGGTGCCCTTGCTGCCGAACTGGAGGACGACACTGGCGAACCCCGGCGTTTCGGTGGGGCTGGGGGCGCGGGTGGCCTCGCTGAATGGCTGGTCGGCCACTGCCGTGATCGCCTCGACGGGGATATTGATGTTGATCGTGGGCGAGGTGACGAAATCCCGCTGGGCAAAGGTCAGGTACCCGGCGATGACCAGCCCCGTCACCACCAGCAAGCCCATCGTCACCCCGCAGCCCAGCATCGAGGGCCGCCCCGCAGGCCGAACGGGCGCGGCGGGCACTTGCACCACCACCTGCGGCGGCCAGGCTTGCGGGGCCGCCTGCGGGGTGCGCAACGAATCGGGCACAATCACCTGGGTGCCGCAATAGGGGCACTTGACCTGGCGGGCCGCGCCCTGCGCCACCAGCGCGGCCCCGCACGACGGACATTGGAAGGTCTGACTACTTGCCACCGGCGGCTCCTATCGCGTACAGAAACCCCACGACTCTCGCCTTCTATACGTCCCAAAATCCGCCGGGGTTACGCCCCCATCCACAGCGCAACCCCAGTGGGCCAGCAGACCATCGCCACCCGCATAACCAGGCGTTAGCTATGCCACCCGCATCAGCCCCGGAGGGGCGACAGACGGTAGCTCTATAGGCGCATCAAGCTTAAAATAACAAACCAGGAAACGGGCTTATAGAAGGCAAATCTGTCGAATATAAAAGGTGTCATCCTGAGCGCAGCGAAGGATCTTCTAGGCGGTCTACGATCCTTGGGGAAGCGACGGGCTCTTCGTGGGCGATCGAGTGGCCCGAACAAGATCCTTCGCTGCGCTCAGGATGACAGAGTCCCTTGGTTCACCGATACGGCTTCTATCAACCTTCTGTCGCCCCTCCGGGGCTAACGGCCCCACAGACAACTCGCAACTCGCAACTCGCAACTCGCAACTCGCAACTCGCTGCTCGCAACTCGCCTACTCCTGCCGCAACGCCGTCAGCGGGTCCAGCCGCCCGGCGCGGGCCGCCGGGTAGAGGCCCGCCAGCAGGCCGACCAGGGCGGCAAAGACCAGCGACCCGATCACCAGTTCGGGGGTGACAACAAAGAACGGGGCCGGGATAAAGACCTTTTCGCCCTCCAGATACTGGTGGATCACCCAATCGAGGCCCAGGCCCAGCAGCCACCCGGCGAGCACCCCGAACACCCCGCCCATGATCCCGATCAGCCCGGCCTCGGTCAGGAATAGCCGCAGCACATCCCCCTCCGACGCGCCCAGCGCCTTGAGCACCCCGATCTCGCGGGTGCGCTCATAAATCGCCATGATCATCGTGTTGGCGATGCCGATCGAGGCCACCAGCAGCGCCAGCAGGCCAATCGAACTGAGCATCACCTCCACGATGGTGAACAGCCGGTTGGCCTGATCGAGAAACGCCTGGAGCGTGCTGGCCTGATAGCCCAGCGCCGTGATCGCCGTGTTCACCCGCGAGGCGGCGGGCAGCGACTCGGTGTGGAGCAACACCTGCGAATAGCCGTCGGTCTGGAGCAGGTCGGGCGCGCTGTACCACCATTCGGCAATCGCCACCTTGTCGGCGGTGCCCAGCACCCCCCCGCGATAGTTGGTGTTCACCCCCACCACCGGCACCGCCCGGGGCAGGCTTTCGCCACGCGGGGCCTGCACCGTCATCGTCAGCACTTGGCCGATCAATGCCTGCTCGGCTTCGCGCCCGGTGATGCCCAGCCGTTGCAGGTAGAGTTCGCTCAGCACCAGCCCGTGCTCGTCGGCCCCGCTGGTCAGTTCGTGGCCCGCGAGGATCTGGGTCGGTGGCGTGAACAGGACCGCCGTGCCGCCGGGATCATAGATCGGTAGCGCGACAGTCTGCCCCTTCCAGGTGATCTGCACGTCCACTCCGTCGGGCAAGGCGAACCCCACCTCCATCGACTTCACACCCGATACCGCCTGCAATTCCTTCAGCGCGTCGGGGGTGATCGGCTTCGTCACTTTGGGGCGTGCTCCCCGGAAGCCGAGCGCGTCCCGCTCGATCTCTGGCTGCACGAACACCGTCTCCAGCCCCAGTTGCTGGATCGTCGCCGTCACCTGCCGTTGCAGGGCGATCCCCGACGACACCATCGTCACGATGGTCAGGATACCCACCCAGACGCCGATGGAGGTCAGGAGGGTCCGCACCTTGCGCCGCCCCAGGTTGCTCAACCCGGTGCGCAACACGTCACGGAAGGTCATGAGGTCACCTCTTCCCGCACCACGTAAGGAGCAACCCCGGTGGCGAGTGCGTCCTCCTGGCGAGGTGCGTTGGTCTCGATGGCGACGATCCGCCCATCGCGCAGCCGCACCACCCGGTCAGCATAGGCTCCCACCGCCGGGTCGTGGGTGACGACGATCAGGGTCAGTTTTTGCTCTCGGTTAAGCTGGCGCAGCGTCTCCATCACCCCCGCGCCGGTGGTCGAGTCGAGGTTGCCGGTCGGCTCGTCGGCCAGCAGGATCGTCGGGTTGTTGGCGAGGCTCCGGGCAATCGCCACCCGCTGTTGTTCGCCGCCCGAGAGCTGGTTGGGCCGGTGGCCCGCCCGCGCCGCCAGCCCTAGCTGCTCCAGCAGGTGGAGGGCGCGCTCGCGCCGCTGGGCCGGCGGCACCCCGGCAAGCATCATCGGCACCTCGACATTCTCGACGGCGGTGCGGTAAGAGAGCAGGTTGAAGCTCTGGAAGATAAAGCCGACCCGGTGGCGGCGATGGAGGACCAGATCGCGCTTCTTGCTGCGCCCCAGTTCCAGCCCGCCTACCCACACTTCGCCCGCGCTGGGCCGGTCCAGCCCGCCGATCAGGTGGAGCAAGCTCGACTTGCCCGACCCGCTGGCCCCCATCAGCGCCACAAACTCGCCATAGGCAATGTCCA
>JBBSAN010000429.1:0-6295 GCA_038252265.1 Chloroflexia bacterium | reverse complement strand
GGCTGGCCTCGGCAGCAGCGGGGGCGGCGAAGGCGGGCTTGGCCGGGGGGGCCTCGCGCCCCGACCCTTCAACATCGAGCAACCCTGCCGGGACGGCAACCACGGTCGTCTTGTCCAGCTTGGAAGTGACCGGCAGCGCGGGGGCCGCCAGTGCTTCGGTGGCGTGCTGGGCCGAGACGGCCAGGCCCAACGCCTGGCGGAACTCCTCAATGGAGCGAAAGCGCAATTCGGGCTTTAGTTCCAACGCCTGGAGCAGCGCCTGATCGACCCGGCGGCTGACCCGTGGGTTATACGTACGCACGGCCCGCCAGTGAAAGGGGTTCTGGCCGGGATCGTGGCCGGTCAGCAGGTGGTGCAGCGTCGCCGCCAGCGCGTAAATATCCGAGCGCTGGTCGGTCTGACCGTTGCCATACTGCTCCGGTGGGGCATACCCGGCGGTGCCGAACGCCTCGTCGGTGGCGGGCCGCCCGGCGCGGTGGAAGCGGGCGATGCCAAAGTCGATCAACTTGACCTGATCGCTGTTATCGATCAGCATGATGTTGCCCGGCTTGCAGTCGCGGTAGATGATCGGCGGGTCCTGGGTGTGGAGATAGGTCAGCACGTCGCACAACTGCGCCGCCCAGCCCATCACCTGGGCTTCGGGCAGGAACTCGCGCGTGCTGCTGACGATCTGCTCCAGGGTGCGGCCTGGGATGAACTCCATCACCAGATAATGCTTGTTGTTCTCGGAGAAGAAGCCGTTGAAAGTCGGCAGGTTGGGGTGCTTAAGCGTGGCAAGGATCGTCGCCTCGCGCATAAAGTCACGCAGGGCCTGGGTGCGCTCTTCGGGGTGGAGCACGGCCTGGGCCATCTCTTTGACCGCCCAGCGCGTGCCCGGCTGGGTCAGGTCACGGGTCTCGTAGACCGCGCCCATGCCGCCCTGGGCCACCTTGCGCACAATCTGGTACTGGGCGTGCAACACCGTGCCGACCGGCTGGTTGCCCGGCCCCGGCGCACGCGCCAGGACCCCCGGTCCCGGTCCTGGGGTCAGGAGCACCGGCGGATCTTCCGCGCCGCTCAGGGTGCGTCCACAGTGGAGGCAGAACAACGCGCCAGGCCGGTTCACCCCGTTGCAGAACGGGCAGAGCGACGCGCTCAGCGCCTTCAGCCCCTGCAACATATTGGGATCGTCGGGCAGGTGGTCCAGCCCCAGTTCCTCGGCCAGCGGGCGGCTCGCCACATAGGGCCAGACCGCCAGCGTGGTGCCGCAGACATCACAAATGGCGGTGCCTGCCGGATGGAGCTTCCCACAGTGGTCACACGTGATCATGTTGGTTGATGTCGATTGCATCGTAATGCTGTCTTTGCAGCTACCGTGCCACCCTTCTGGTGACCCACTCGCTGGTGCAGATTCCCTCGATAGAGGTGGTGAATAATGATCTCTATAAAGATACGTACAACAGGCGCTCCAGGTTACTATCCACGGTCAATGATCGCAGCACCGACCCCTTGCGATCCCGTCATGACGATCTCTCTCCGTGTAGGATATGGTTCGCACCGCTCGCCGCTTGACGGATTCTGATCGAGTATGCTACGATCGCGCCGTACAGCACACGAGAGGAGATCGGATTAATGTACGTGCAAATTCGTTGGCCGATCCTGGCGGGGCTGCGGCTGGTCGGATTGGCCGGGGCGGCGCTGCTGGCCCTGGTGATCCTGGCGTTGCCGCTTCCGACGGCAGCGGCCCCCGCCGAGGCAGGTGGCGCGGAGGTGTTCCGCGTCCCGGCAGGCAGTGGCAAGGTGGCGCTCACCTTTGACGCCGGAGAATGGCCGGGCCGGGTGCAGACGATCCTCGATACCCTGGCCCGCCACCACGCCAAGGCGACCTTCTTTCTCTGCGGGATCTATATCGACAGCTTTCCCAGCCGGGCCAAAGCCATCGCCGCTGCCGGGCACGAACTCGCCAGCCACAGCTATCATAACGTGGACCATCGCACGTTGAGCAACCAGCAGATCCTGAACGAGATCCGCTTGCAGGAAGCGGCGCTGTTGCGGGTGACGGGCAAACACAACGTCGCCTACTGGCGCGCTCCCTATGGCTACCGGGACGACCGGGTGCTGGCCCAGGTCAACAAGCTTGGCTACCGCTCGATCATGTGGAGCCTCGATAGCCTGGACACCGTCGGCGCGCCGAAAAGCGCCAACTTTATCTTTAACCGCCTGACCAATCGCCCCCGCAGCCAGCTTGATGGCGGGATCATCCTGCTCCACGTCAATCCCGACGGGACGGTGGACTCCCTGAACCGGGTGCTCAACTATCTCGACTCGGTGGGCCTGCGCCAGGTCACGATCAGCGAACTGCTCAAGCGGTGAAACGTGAAACGTGAAACGTGAAACGTGATGCGTGATGCGTGATGCGTGACAGTAGGTGCGAACTGCGTATTGCGTATTGCGTATTGCGTATTGCGTAATATTGCCTATCGAGTATCACGCATCACGTTTCACGCATCACGTTTCACGTTTAGTGTCGCTGCTGTATTCTACTATGCTATGTCGGGTATTGACAAGGGGCGGAGGTTTGTGCTAGCGTTTTAGGGGGGGCAGGTGACGGGCTGGGATCCCCTCAGGAGGCTCTTATGACAGAGACTGGACAGGCTGCGCCGGTATACCACGTCTTGCTGATCGGGGTGGATGCGTACCCGGCGGGTTTTAATAGCCTGGGCGGGTGCGTGAACGACATTGATGCCGTCGAAGGGGTGCTGTTCGGCCC
Organism: Chloroflexia bacterium; assembly: GCA_038252265.1. Lineage (GTDB taxonomy): Bacteria > Chloroflexota > Chloroflexia > QHBQ01 > JAICKM01 > JBBSAN01. Next base: position 3,546 of record JBBSAN010000429.1, on the reverse strand, counting down.
GCCGGGGATCGGCCTCGCGCCAGAGCAGATCCGGCTGACGCGGCTGGCCGCGCCTGCGGCGGGGGCGGCGACCGCCTCGCGCTTCGCCGCCAAGACGCTCTTGCCCACCCACGACAACATCTGCGACGCGCTACTGGCCCTGGCCGGACCCGACGTGCAGGCGGGCGATCGGGTGCTGATCTATTACTCGGGCCACGGCGACCAGAAGCAGGTGGCGGGTAGCCTGGTCTGGCACGAGGCGCTGGTGCCGTGCGATGTCCAATACCTGTATGACTTTGAGATCAACGCCCTCTTGCAGGCGATTGCGGCCCGCACCAGCGACCTGACGGTCATCCTCGATAGCTGTCACTCCGGCGGCGCTACCCGCGAAGGAGGGGATCCCGCGACGGTGGACCGCGAAGGCACGCCGCGCTTCCTGGCAAGCGGCAACAGCCTCGGTCAGCCGCCCGACCCGGCCCTCGCCCACCTGCTGCCCCAGGCGGCGACCCTGGACCGGGCCACGCCGCTGGGGCAAAGCCTCGACCCGCCCTATCTGGTTCTGGTGGCTTGCCAGGCGGACGAGAAGGCGCGGGAAAAGTCGTTCGACAACGGACGACATGGCGTGCTGACCTATACCTTTGTTCAGACCCTGAACATGATCCCGCCCGAACACCGCGCCGCGCTGCGCTGGGCCGACCTGTGGACCGCGCTGCTGGATCAGGTGAGCGCGACCAACCCGACCCAGCATCCCTGGCTGATCGGGCGGGCCGAGCGCAAGGTCTTCGGCGGGCGCTGGGACCGGCAAGACCCCGGCTACCGGGTGGGCCGCGCTCCCGACGGCAGCTATGCGATCGCGGCGGGCCGCCTGATGGGCCTGACCGACGGCGCGCAGGTGGCGGTCTACGGCCCCACCCCCTCCGAGTTCCCCACGCTGAACAGCCCGGCGGACCTGGCGGCGCGCTGGGGCGTGCTCCAGTTGACGGCGGCGCACCGCTCCGACTGTGTGGCGCAGCCTGTTGGCACGGTGCCTGCCGAGCTACCCGGCGATGCGCGCGGGCGGCTGATCCAGCCGGGGGCCAACGAGCGCCTCCGTGTGCTGCTGGACCCACCTGACGCCGACGTGACCACGTTCCTCGAACAATCGCCCCTGCTCAAGGTGGTGCCCCCCGGCACGCCCGATGCGGAGGTCACCGTGCGCGGCGCGACGGACCAGGGCTGGACGATCAGCAACGCCGTGGAAGCGCGGGTGGCCGGGGTGGTGCATGGGGCGCGGGGGGGGCTACGCGCCGGGCTGGAGTCCTACGCCCGGTATAACATGGCGCTACGGCTGGCGCAGCAGGCCAACGACCCCCAACTGCTTGGCTGCCTGATCCTGACCCTGCTCGATTGCACCGACCCTACCGCCCTGGCCGCCGCCGATCCCAGCGATCCGACCACGCTGCCCGAAGCCCCCCGCGACGGCGACCGGATCTACGCTGTGCCCAACGGATTCCGCACCTGCCTGGTGGTCAGTAACACCTACAGCAGCCCCCTCCATGTGACGGCGCTGGATGCCGGGGCCACAGGCCTGGTCCAACTGCTGGGCGACGTGACGCTCCAGCCGGGCGACCACCAGGCGATCTGGAAAGGGGGGCAGCAGCGGGTGCCGTTCAACATGCGCCCCGATGCCGGGCGGGCCGGGGCGGTGGAGCGCCTGCTGATCATCGGCACCACCCGGCCCGGCGTGGACCTGGGCAGCTTTAAAGTGGACCACACCGTGCAGGAAGTGGTGGACGCGAACAGCCGCCTGCGGGGTGAACCGCGCATCCGCTCGGCGGCAGGAGCCAGCGCGCCCGCCGAACTCTGGACCGCGCTGATCGTTCCGGTGCGGGTGGGGACGGTGAATTCCTAACGCTTCAGGAGGAGTCCGATGCAACAACAGCTTTTCGCGGTGCTGGTGGGCTGTAATTATGCGGGGAGTGGCCGCCCCGAACTGCCGGAGTTGCTGGGCGCGGAGAACGATGCCCGGCGCATGGCCGCCCTGTTGGCCGAACAGCCGCTCGCCAACGGAACCCTGGCACGGCTGACCCTCTTGCTCGGCCCGGAGGCGACCACGGCTAACATCCAGGCGACCCTGGCGGCGGCGATGGCGGCGCAAACGGACGAGGACACGCTGCTGTTCTATTTCGCCGGGCACGGCCAGCGGGGCGACGACGGGCTGACGCTCTACACCTGGGATGCCGACCTCCCCGCCGGGACGCTCATCGCCGCCTTCGGCCCCGATCCCAAGCCGACCTCCCTGATCCTCGATTGCTGCCATGCCGGGGCACTGGCCGGGAGCGCCGGGGTGCCCGCCACGCAGTCTATCCCCTGAGAGGAGATTCCCCGATGATTACGGTCAATGGGATCCAGGTGTTGTGCGGGGCGACCGCCGATCAGGCCGCCAACGAAACCGGGGGCCAGGGCTTCTTCACCGCCGCGCTGGTCGCGACCTTGCGCGCCCCGCACGACCCGCCCTTGCTGACCCTGCCGCTCGACCTGGGAGCCTGGCTCCACGCCCTGCCTGCCGAGTTGCTGGGGCCAGACGTGACCATCTTGCAGGACCGTGCCGCCCTGGTCGGCTCCCCGCCCGCGCCCCCCGCCGCTGCGAGTGCCGCTGCCCCAACCCTCTCGCGGGACATGCTCGACCGTGACACCACTCCCGCTCCGCCCCCGGAACAGCGGGCCGAAGCGGTGTAGGCGTAGGGGCTGGGGGTTGGGGGTTAGTGACGAGTGACGAGTGACGAGTTGCGAGTGACGAGTTGCGAGTTGTGAGTCTCACGCATCACGCATCACGTTTCACCAACCCCCAACCCCCAACCCCCATCCCCTACTTCTACTTCGTGACCAGCACGGGCAGTTCCAGCGTGGTCCAGAGGACATCGGTGCGGGGGCTGCGGATCGTGGGATCCCCCTTGCCGGAGAGGACATCGTTGATCACCTCTTGCACCGTCTGCTTCTGGGCCAGGCTCTGGGTGTCAATCCGATGCTGGTCGTCGAAGGCGAAGACTTTGAAGGTATAGAGGCTGCTGGTTTGGGGCGGGTCGGTGCCGATGGGCAGGCCAAAGGCGTTCGGCCCGCTGAGGCCCACGATCGTTTCCTGTCCCGCCGCGATCACATTCTCGGCGGTGGGCGGCGGCCAGAGCGGGAAGATGTTGCCCTCGTCGGAACACATCAGCACCCCGACGAAGAGGTTGCGCCCGCCGGTGATCTGCACTTTGAGCAGGACCGACTCGGCCTCGTTGATTTCGTACTGCCCGGCAGCGTTGGGCGTGACCGTGCGGGCCACCTGCGGGTTGTTCGGGTTGGCGGTCATCGCCACATCGTCCAGGCCCGCCAGCACGACCACCTGGAGGGCACCCTGGAGCGTGGTGTCTTCGTTGCGCCGGGTCAGCACGGCCCAGTATTTGGCCCACTGGACCAGCCCTGCTGTCAGGGCCGCGCCCAGCCGTCCCGCATCGCCCGCCTCGGCCACCGACACATGGCCGATCAGGGTGTTCGGGTCCACCGGCGTTTGGGTGGGACTGAACGGCACGATGGCCCATTCGG
>JBBSAN010000428.1:0-6304 GCA_038252265.1 Chloroflexia bacterium | reverse complement strand
GGTGACGGCGCTCATATGCTCAGCAGCATTCCCGATGACGGCGACCAGGATCACCCCGACAAACAGTTCGGTCATGTTCAACTGGTTGGTCAGGTACTCCACGCCCTCGACCAGCAACTCTGACATCACCCCCACCAGCACCGCCGCGCCGGCGAGGACGATCAACGAATGCCGCACCGACCAGACATGGCCGTGCATGGCGACTTCGTCTTCCTCGCCGTACAGGTGACGGTGAGTCCGTAGCGAGAACACCAGTTGGGCCCCGTAGGCCAGGATGAGGATGAAGGCCACGCCCAGGCTGAGCGACTCGATCAAGGGGGTGCTGTTCAACTGGAATTCGGTCTTGCCCTGGAACTCCGGGCTGGTGAGGACGAAAGCCGCCGGGATGATCAGGCCGATGGCGGCGAGGGTCATCTGCGAGGCGCTGGCGTTGGCTGCCACCCGGTTGAACTGCTGGCGGGCACGCCCCAGCCCCCCCAGGAAGGCCGACAGCCCCAGCACAAACAGAATGTTGCCGATGATCGAGCCGGTGATCGAGGCTTTGACCACTTCGGTCAGCCCGGCCTCAAGGGCAAAGAAGGCGATGATCAATTCGGTCGCATTGCCGAAGGTGGCATTGAGCAACCCGCCCACCGCCGGGCCGGTGCGCACGGCCAGTTCTTCGGTGGCCGTGCCCAGCAGCTTCGCCAGGGGGATAATCGCCAGGGCGCTGGTGAGGAACAGCCACAGCCCCTGTTGCTCCCCGCCCAGGTGCAGCAGTTCGACCAGCAGCGCGATAGGGATGAAGATGTAGAGCACGGCCAGCCCCTTCTCCAGGAGCGTCGCCGGCGAGGGGCCGGTCAGATCCAGCCCAATATAAGCCAGGGCGCGGATGAGCAGCGGCTGGCGTGGCGAACTGGCGTCCTCGGCCACAGGGGACGTATCAGTCATGGGGGTACCTCATGTGTAGCAAGGGTGGGTGAAGCGTGAAGCGTGAAGCGTGCTGCGTGATGCGTGCTGCGTGATGCGTGATGCGTGATGCGTGGGGTGTACTATGTATTGCGTATTGCGTATTGCGTATTGCGTATTGCGTAAATCTGACCCCTGACCCCTGACCCCTGACCCCTCGTCACGCATCACGTATCACGCATCACGCATCACGTTTCACGGCAGCGTCAGCAGGTCGTCCATCGCGCGTTCGGCATCGACCTGGTAGTCGGTCGGGAGGTTCGAGGCCGGGGGCGCGTGGCCCGTCGGGGAGCCTTTCCCCTCATCGAGCAAGCGCAGGAGCCGCCCCGTTGCCTCGCGGCTCCAGAAGTTCACCAGGCCGCTGTCCGATGCGCTCTGGTACAACATCATCAGGATCGCCTGCGAGGCGACGGGCGCCAGGCAGATGTTCAGCCGTTGGCCCTGGTAGAGCAGCGTGGAGGCGCGGCTCTCGCCCAGAGTGCGGCCCAGCTCTTGCCACGAGGCGAAAATGCTGGCCGCCAGGGCGAACAACGAGGGGTAATTGCGGTGGAGTTCCCGGCCCTGGCGGGTGATCAGCGAACCGCTGCTGTCGATCAGGCAGGCTTCGTGCGCTTCGGTGCGCGTCAACAAGGTCCGCAGCAGGTCATTGATCTTGTCTACGGTCGCCGGGTTCACCACGGTTGTGACTGCCCCGTGGCTTTCGCTGAGGGGCGCGGGCGGGGGCAGCGGGGAGTCGCTCGTGCCGGTGAGCAAGAAGCTCTCCGACTCTGCCGCGGCGCTGCCCACCTGGCGCAGCAACTCCACCGCTACCAGTTCGCTGACAATATGGGCCACATGATCGGGGTCAAGGCCGACCCGATAGGCCACATCGCGCAGGGGGCTGCGCCCGTCGATGGCGCTCAAGACCCGCCACTGATCGCGCTCCAGCGTAATCCGGGCGCTGTCAAGGCTGCGGCCCGGCATAAGGTCGTAGACCGCGTTCAGCACCACACTGCGGTCATAGACCGGATCGACCGTGTCGAGCAGCAGGATCTGCCCACTGAGGATCTCATCGACGCTCATCGCCTCGGCGGGGGTGATATTGCTCGGGTCGGGCAGGCCAAACTCAAAGCGCCACAGCCCCCGGCTCCAGAGGAGCAACTGGGACATCACTTCGAGAATCTGGATCTGCACCGCCATGACCAGATCGTCGCGCGTGATCGCCTGCAACTCCACGAGAATCTGCCCCAGGCGCTTGCCCGATTCCTGGCGGAGCTGGTGCTGGGCGGCCCTGTCCAACTGCCCATGACTGAGCCGCCGGGTGCGAATCAGGATCTCGCCCAGCCGATCCTCGTGCAGGGTCGACTCGGCATGGACAATGTAGCCCTCGGTGAAGGAAATGATCGCTTTGTTCGACGTATCGCGCACATTCAACGCGCCCGTCATGCTCCCGCTGGCAATCATTTGCAACACTGCTACGATATTAAATTCTTCGAGGTTACCTTCCAGAGCCATTGTCGTCTCGACCTGCGCCAGATTGGGCATGTCCATGCCGCCGCAAGTATAGCACACCTAACCGATGTACGCAAAAGAGCCGTGTGTTGTTCGCTGGTAGTGAGCAGAGCGTCGTAGGCAGTGGGCAGTGGGCAGTGGGCAGTGATTAAGTTTCAACCTGTAATGCCGCCAGCCATTCGCGATATACGCCGCCCACGGCCCGCTGCTCACGGCCTGGGCGGATGCAAGGTACGATAGATGCTAGGAGAGTGGCATACCGGGGCGGGTGTGCCGCCCGTGGGTCATCAAGGAGAAGGAGGATCTTATGCGTACCATGCAACGAATTGCGTTGGCAAGTCTGGTCGTATTGACCCTGGTCGGGGCCGGCCACGGCTCGGTGGCCGGGGCCGGCCCCTTTGCCAACCCGGCCTTCGAGCAGGTCTGGATGCGGGCCGACCGCCCGGTGAGCGAGGGGCGGGTCGCCCGCTCGTGGCTGTGGGGCGAGGCGCCCTTTGCCGGGGGCTACGAACCCTATGCCGATGCGCCGGGTGGCACCCGCCTGGTGCAATACCTGGATAAAGCGCGGATGGAGATCAACAACCCCAGCGCCGCGCCGTCCAGCCCCTACTACGTCACCAACGGGCTGCTGGTGGTCGAAATGCTGAGCGGACGGCTCCAGGTGGGGGATAGCCAGTTCACCGCCTACGCCCCGGCGGTGCAGGCGGTGGCGGGCGATAACGTGAGCACCAACCCCGACGCGCCGACCTACGCCAGCTTCGCCCATGTCGCTACCCTGGTCAACACCGAAAACCAGGCCGCCGACGCCACCGGCGCGCCCGCCGATAACCAGATCGCCCGCGACGGCAGCGCCAGCAAAGGCGACGCGGGCGGTGTGAAATACGCCCACTATGAGCCGACGACCCAACACAATGTGGCCGACGTGTTCTGGCGGTTTATGAACAGCCGGGGGTTGGTCTACAGCAATAACCAGTTTGTGGACGATCAGCTATTGGACTGGGTGGGCGTGATGGGCTACCCGGTTAGCGAGCCGTACTGGGCGACCGTCAAGATCGCCGGGCAGGATCGCCGGGTGCTGATCCAGATGTTCCAGCGGCGGGTGCTGACCTATAACCCGGCCAACACGCCTGATTGGCAGGTGGAGATGGGCAACGTGGGCCGCCACTATGCCGACTGGCGGCAGAGCCTGGGCGTGCCGCTGCCCGCCGGAACACCCGGCCCGGCCCCTACCCCTCCCGTCGCGCCCACCGTGGGCACCGGCCCCGGCTCGCTGCATGACCTGTTCAGCAAGACCGATCTGGAGATGAACGCGCTGACGGCGATGAAGGGGCGCAGCGTCAGCCACAATGTGCAGAACAACACGCCGGTGGACGACTTCGCCGACTATGCCTTTGACGCACCTGATAAGTTCTACGTCAAGGTGCGCTCACCGCGGGCCGGGGTGTCACCCGACCCGATCGCCGAGCAACTGCGCGCCGGCAATAAGTTCTACCAGCGGGTCAATAATGCGCCGCTGTGGGACGTGGTGACCACTACCGACACCTATCGCTGGCCCGCCTATAACTACACCTACCTGGGCGACCATGCCGACGCGGCGACCCTGGCCGGGACCGGCACCGTGGACGGCGTGCCCTGCCAGATCGCCCGTGTGGAGATCAAGAACAGCAAAGGCGAACTGGACCGCACGATCAGCGTCTATGTGGCGACCACGGATTACACCGTGCGCCGCGAAGTCACCGACGCTGCCGCCACCAGTGAGCACCCCACCGGCACCAGCACCACCGACTTCTACGATTTCAACGTGCCGAACAACTTGACCGCGCCGACAAATGTGAAGTAGAAGTCAGAAATTAGAAGTCAGAAATCAGAAATCAGGGTTCAAAGGTCAGAGGTCAGAAGTCAAAAGTCAGGGTCACGCAGGGGGAATCAACAAGCCTAATCCTGACTTCTGACTTCTGATTTCTGACTTCTGATTTCTACCGTCTTTACAAGCCCCGGTGTCTATGCTAGAATAGACATAACTCGCAAGAGAGACCCTGGCGGGCAGCGCGTGGCCTGTTACTTGCTATCTTATGTCAATGAGAATCGGTGGGTTAGTGCCGGGTAGCGGCGACGAACAAGGAGCGATCTATGGCAGGTCCCGGTGGCGCGAAACCCAAGCAGGGGCTACTTCCGAAGAATGGCTGTTTGCGGGGGGTGCTCTTCTACATCGGCAGTGTGCTGCTGGTGGGCCTCGGCATTATCATCCTGGGCAGTGGCGTGCTGGCTAACCTGCCCATCGTCGGTCCAACCCTCAGCGGGCTGAGCAGCGGATCCTCGGCGGGCACCACCACCAACAGCAATGGCATTGTGGCGGTGAACATCCCCTCGCTGAGCAGCGGCGGCGGGCCGGGGGCGGGCGGGGCGCAGGTTGCCAGCCGCCAGGCCGCGTCACCCCAGGGCGGGCTGCTGACCTCCTGGTTCAGCCCGGCGTTCTATATCGCCCAGCCAGGGGACACGTTGGACAGCATCGCCGCCAACTTCGGCACTACCGCCGCCGTCCTGCGGGCCTATAACCCGAACCTGAGCGAGCCGATCCTGGGCAAAGTGATCTTCTTGCCGCCCACCAGCACCGGCGGTGGCGGTACGTTGCCCGGCACCGGCAGAAACAGCACACCCTAACCCACCTTGCGCTCCGCCAGAGAGGCGACCATGCAGCACATAGACCGACACCTCCCCACCCGTCTATATGCCGGTACCCTGCGCCTGGGGCAAGGCCGCTGGACCGCGCCGCTGAGCTTGCTGGCCCTGGTCGTGGCCCTCACCGGCTGCCAGGTCACCATCGGGGCCGTTGCCACACCGACCGCAGGTGGCCCGGCGGCGACCACGGCGACCCCGCAGGTGCTGATCGAGATCACGCCGGTCTCCTCGCCCACCCCCGCGCCGCCCAGCCCCACGGCTGGCCCGGTGGGTGCGCCGACGACCTATAAGATCCAACCCGGCGATAGCCTGTCGAGCATCGCCCAGAAGTTCGGGATCACCGTGGACGACATCGTCAAGGCGAACAATATCGAGAACGCCAACGAGATCTATGCCGGGCAAGAGATCATCATCCCGCCGCCGAAAGCGGGGGGCCTAGCGCCCGAGCTAACTCCGACTAAAGCCCCATAAATTGCCCTTGACATAGACCAGACAGTTTGGTATAATAATCCCAGAGGTTGCAGTTAGACCTACTTCAAGCCCTCCCTCCGGGAGGTTCGGAATACGAATGAAGGAGGTGATGCCCGTGAGTAGTAGTCATAAGCTTACGGGTGTCACCGGCGCGAACCGCTAGCGTCTAGTTTACTAGGCTGGAGCGGTTGCCGGTGATGCCCGCGCAGTTCTGAACAAAAAGGTCCCCCCGCAAGGGGGGGCTTTTTTGTGCTTAGCACACACTATACGATAGACAAACGATAAAGATGCGCTACCTGAATAACTCTCGTTAATTTGGGTTGAGCAACATGGCTGTTGCCACATCTCAGGGTCATAAATCCCCAGCAAGGCGTCCGCCGGACGCCCCTACACCAACAGGGCTGGTGCAAAATCGGTTGGTGCTGGCCGATCAGACACTGTCATCCTGAGCGCAGCGAAGGATCTTGCTCGGGCCAAGAGGTAGTCATCAAAGATCGGGATCTTGCCCTGAACACCACGGACCGCCGAGCCTACCTTCGCTGCGCTCAGGATGACAGTATCTTTCTTCCACAAATAATGCGTTTATTAGCGTAGTTCAGAGGCAGACGCAGTCGTTTGATGCATAGGGCGGCGCTCCTACGGCCCGATTCGGCCACAGCCTGATCGGGTCAACGCGGCTCGTGTAGATCTTCCCCCACCCGATCGGGCAATGTGG
>JBBSAN010000427.1:0-6306 GCA_038252265.1 Chloroflexia bacterium | reverse complement strand
GTTCGATTCGATCGATGTACGCGCCCGGTCAGGCACGCATAAAGGAGGACAAGATGCCGGTTACCGTAACGGAAGACCGTACCCGCCAGGTCTTAGGACTGCAGGGAGCAAGAAGTTTCATCGCTGGTTTCGATTATTCAATATTATTGAACTCTGGATGTAGCTTTTCTTGTTCCTACTGCTATGTACCATCAATAATCAACAAGGGGGGCAAAAGCGCAGAGCTAGCACGGACATGGGGGGGTTGGGTTAAGCCGCGCCCGCTCACGCCCGATGTGATTCGCCAGCGCGCCGCTGAGCTGGACGGCAAAGCCCTGTTCATGTCGGCGACGACCGATCCGTACCAGCCCGTAGAGCGCACATACCGAATCAGCCGCAGCGTACTGGAGGCATTGGCCATGACCCGGTTCCGGCGGCTGCTGATTTCAACGCGCAATCCCGCGCTGGCTCTGGAACGCGATCTCGATCTGCTCACCAGCCCAGAGCTCCGGGACCGGGTGGAGTTCGGGGTCAGCATCACGACCGATCGACCCGATGTACGGGCCATCTTTGAGCGGAAGAATCCTCCGGCGGCGGCCCGTCGGGATGCGGCGGCGGCTCTGGCCGCTGCCGGGGTCTCCGTTCGCTTGCATGTTGCGCCGCTCCTGCCGAACAGCGGGACCGCCTCGTTTGCTGCCTGGCTGCTGGCCGTCGGTGCCCGCTACATCTGGTGCGACGATTTGAATCACGCCTCACCCGAATTACGCGCCATGTTCACCGAACACGGCTTCCCGGCCTGGCTCGACCAAGCCGGGGTGCCAGGTGAACAAACCACGCAACTCCAGGCGCTCCTGTCCACGATCACGGCGCAGGGCACCGCCGCTGCCTGGGGTCGCCGAGGCTTTGTCCAGGGGTGGGATCCGCTGCGGCAGGCGCTGGTGGCAGCCGCTACGTGGGGCACCCCTTTGACCCAGCAGGAGGGCAACCATGAACCCGGATAGCCACCCCACGCTGACCGGCGCGCCCGCGCCCCTCCGGTTCCTCCACGCCTGCTGCACTCGCCCAGCAGAGTGGCCGCTAGGGCATCTGGTGCTGGCGATGCGCAAACCCCGCGGTCTATGGATCAGCGCGGTGCGTACCGCCGGCGGTACCTGGATCCGTGAGGCCGGACCGTCGGGGGCCCTGTTGGATGCGTACCGGGCGGGCGACGTGGACTGGCCCACCTTTGCCACCCGGTACCGTCAAGAAATGACCGAAGAGCGCTCCGGGGTGCTGGATGCGATCATCGCGCTCGCTCAGACCGATCCGGCCCGACCCCTGGTCGTGCTGTGCTGGGAGCGGCTCGATACGAAGAACCCCCATTGCCATCGTACGCTACTGGTCGAGTTACTTACCGAACGCGCGCGCGCGCTAGGTTTGGTGGTCGTCGAGGACCCCAGCATGATCACCTCGAAGGATGCCTGATGGAACGGCCTGCTGGCGTATTCCGCGCCCGGCCGAGTCCCCCGTGTTCACGCGGCGGCCCCGGGGTGGGAGACAAAGGAACGCGGCCCCCTACTATCCCCGGCCGTCCAGGTGTCCAGGCGGCCTCTGGAGGAGTTCACTATGCCGAATCAACGCCCTGATGATATGACGGCTGGCACCTTTCGCACACCAGGTGCTGTCTTCCCGCAGCTGATCGGCCCCCCGATCGGGACGACAGCCGCGCCGCCTGCCCCCGCGCCGGCGGCAGTCTGCCCCACCTGTCATGGGGCCACCTATTTGCGCCGGGATGTCCCTGTCGGATACCCCGGCTTTGGGGAATTGGTACCTTGTAAATGCCGCCTTGCTGAGCAACGTCAACAGGAGCAAGCAGACTTATATGCCCTCAGTAATTTAGGATCGTACCGCAGTCGGACCTTCAATATGTTTGAACCACGCTCCGAACTGGTCGCAGCGCTCGCTGCCGCCCAAACGTTTGCGGATCGGCCACAGGGATGGCTGGTCCTATGTGGTGGTTATGGCGTCGGCAAAACCCACCTCGCCGTGGCCATCGCCAATGCAACCCTGACGAACGGCATACGCTCCTACTTCGCCGTCGTGCCCGATCTATTGGATCATCTTCGGGCGACGTTAGCGCCGACCAGTGCTGTCGCCATAGACGACCGCTTCGAGATGATACGTACCAACGAGGTGCTAATCCTCGATGACCTCGGCACCGAAAATCCCACCTCGTGGGTTCGCGAGAAGATGTATCAGCTGATCAATCATCGGTGGATTGCGGGCCTGCCAACGGTGATCACCACAAACGTTCCGTTCGAGCGAATGGACCCACGCATCGTTTCCCGGCTGCGCGACCAGGATCTCTGCCGGGTCCTGGTGATCACCGCGCGCGATTATCGGCAGCGGGACCAGCAGGGCACCGATTGGACCGCCCACCCACCCGCCAGCAGCAGCCCTGGCGAGAAGAGCCCGGGGGGCAGTGCGCTCTCCCCCCGCTAGGCCCCCGGTGAGAGGCGGTTTCGCGCTCGTTCTCTATGAGGGCGCGGGAGAACGTTCAAAGGGCCACGATCCAGTGATGCGGCAAGGAGGGTCCGCCATGTCGATACTGACTACGCTGAATGCATCTTGTGCCATCCCCGACCCAATCGCCCTCTACATACACGAGGTGCAACGGGTGAGACCAGATCTACTATCCGCTATTGATGAGATTACCCTGGGCCGGGCGGTTGTAACGGGCGCTGCCGCCGCCGAACATCTGGCCGCAGCTGGCCCACTCGCCACCGAGGTGCGGCACGACTTAGAAGCGTTAGTGATCGCTGGGCAGCACGCCGCCCAGACGTTAACACTCGCCAACTTGCGGCTGGTCATCAGCATTGCTAAAAAATATACAGGTCATGGATTAGCGATGCTGGATCTGATTCAAGAAGGCAATGCTGGGCTCTTACGCGCCGTGGCAAAATACAATCCGGAGAAAGGGCGAAAATTCTCGACATATGCCACATTTTGGATTCGCCAGGCCGTTCTCCGGGCACTCAGCGATCAATCGAGGACAGTTCGCCTGCCTGCTTATATGGACGATGCGTTGAGCACACTCAACCAGGTTATCCAGGAGTTATGGCGGGTGAATGGCCGGGAGCCAACCCCTGGGGAAATGGCCGAATGCCTGGGCTGGACACCGCGCGTCGTGCAGGCAGTCCGGGAAGCGGCACGAACCCCGCTCTCACTCGAACGCCCAATCGGCGACGATCCGGCGGCGGGGCCGTTGATCGACTTTCTGCCGGGGCTGGCCGATACCGAAGGGGCGGCCCATCAGGCCCTGCTCGGTACCGCGCTGGAAGGCGAAGTCACGGCCCGGCTGACGCTGCGCGAGCGACGGGTGCTGGCCGGTCGCTATCAGGAGGACCGAACATTAGCCGAGCTTGCGATCGAGCTCGGGATCACCCGGGAACGGGTACGGCAAATCGAAGCAGAATCCCTCCGCAAGCTCCACGCGTCACCGATCCTACGTGCCTACTATGACGAAATTTAAGGCTGTATAAGCGATCGGCACAGCAGCCCGCCGGGCGGACCGGGTCCGCCCGCAACGACAAGGCGAGGTGCATTTATGAGTACGCAAGCTCCCAAGAGAAGGAGTCGGGTGGTTCCGGAGATGGGGACCGCCGCTGATGAGTCCGCTGCCCTACGTACCCTGGTGGAGGAGGTGCGGCAGGTACTGGCGGTCGCCCGGTTGCCCCCGGCCACCAGCGATCAACGGGGCTATACCCTAGACCACGGCAATCGTCCACCAATCACGTTGACGGTAGGAGACGCCAGCGGGATCGGCGCACCCGACTATACCGCGACCGAGCGGCATGAGCAGGTGCTGCGGGCAGCCGGGTTCCGCGTCGAGCGCGGAGCCAGTTCACCCACGGGCGCGTGGAAGTATTTGCGCGTGACGCGCCCGACACCGTAGCCGCAGCCAACCCCCGCCGGGGAGCTTTGGCTTTTTCCCCACCGGTGCCGTCAGCAGCAACCCACCATCGGGACGTGTCCACCCTAGCTCCGCAGACGCTGACTGCTGATCAGCGCCGCGGGGACGTTAGCTTCCAGCGTCCCCGGCATCCGCGCGCTAGACCCCTTGCCTGCTCTGGCGGCAATCACCCTGTAATGTATTCTCCGGGGACCGTCGATCTGCCGACAAGGCTGTATTACGCGAAGGCAGCATCCGCACCCTAACCGAGGAGGTATCCGTGTCATAAACTACTGGGGCTAAAGCCCCGTAGCTTGTCCCTGGCCCCCACCGCTCACCGTGTCGGGGGGAACCGACACCATCGGCTGTATGACCGCAGCCCTGGCCACCAACGCCCGTTGCCGGATATTGATTGCCGCATTATGGTCAGCGGGCGCAGCGAAGCCACACTGAACACAGAGGAAGTGACTTTGCGATTTGCGATTTTCTTTAGCGATATGGCCGCACGCCTGGCATTGCCGGGACGTGTTGCGCGGGTCCACCTGCGCCACGGGCACGCCGACCAGCGCCGCTTTGTAGCCGATGAAGGTCTTGAGTTGGTAGAATGCCCAGTTTGCATGGCGTGCCCGCTGCTGCCGGCGAACCGTTTTCTCCGTGCGTTGGCGGATGCCCGTCAACGTTTCCAGGGCGAGGCCCCGCTGAGTGTCTTTGGCTTTTCGCACGAGATGCTTGCTAATGCAGTGATTGCAGTCCTTTTGGTAGCGGGCTTGCTGGCCGCTCAGTTTACGGAGTTTGCGTTTCGCGGACTTCGTGCCCTTCCGCTGCAAGTTGCGGCGGCAGTGGGCATGGATACGGCGCTTGCGCTCCACCGGCGCCCCGCTATAACTCGCGCCGTCGCTATCCGTTGCCAGGTTGACGATGCCGAGGTCCACCCCCAGGAAGTCATCGCCCGCCGCCTCCGGTTCGGGCACGGTCACAACCACCGCGAGGTAGAACGTCCCCTGGCGATAGAGCAAATCGGCCTGGCCCCGGATACCATACGCGGCGATGCGCTCACGCTGATAGCCACCCATCACAAACTTGACCAACTGCCGACCCTGCAAGGTCAAGAGGCTAGCCGTATCCAGGCCCTTAAACGAGAGGATGCGCTCGTCGTAAATCATCGCCCCGTGGGGGCGGAAGTGCGGTGGCGCATCCTTGCGGAGCTTGTAGGCGTCCCCCACTTTGGCAACGGCCCGCACGGTCATCTGCGCCGACAACCCAAACTGCTCGCGCACATCCCGATAGACCAGGGTTTGCAGTTTGACCGTGTTGAAGGTCGTGCTTTTCCAGGCGCGGACGGCGATGTAATTGCACGCGGCGTTGAAGCGTTCCAGCGTGGCAAGTAAGGTCGCGTGCTGTTCGGGTGCAGGCAGCAGCTTGAGCAGGAGGGTCAGTTTCACAAGGTCCAGGATACCACAGTTGAGGTATTTTGTCAACTATCAGCCTGGATCGGGCTTTACGCCGGGGCTAGCAAAGACTGGCGGCAATTCCTCCACTGGCCCTAAAGGGCCGTAGCTTCCTTGCTCGCCAGAACTGTGAATCGTCCCGATGGACATGACCTAGACCGACTGCTGGATTGGCTGTGTGCCTTACCCGACCCGATGCAGCAGCCGATACTGGAGGAAGCGCGCCGCTGGGTCGGAGCCTTGACCCCGATCCCGGCGCGGGTGCTCCCTCCCAATGCTAGTGAGAGCCAGAGCCTGGTCAGTGTGCTACGGCAGCTGATCGAGCAGGCGACAGTCCAGGCGCAGAGGGTTGAAGGGGCACCCCAGATCACCGTGCTGCCCATGCTCGAACCCTGTCGCCGCTGTGGGGCCCCTGGGCTCGGCACCAATAACACCGTCCTGGAAGGGGTGCACCGCTATGAGGTGTATACCTTCAGTTGCCCGCATTGCGGCCTGACCCTGCCGACTCCCCTACCCCACCCGCAGGTCAGCGCACCCAACCGCTAGTGCTTGGCCCATCGGGTGAGTGAGCGTCCTACTGATGCCTGGTCCCCGCCTTGATGGTTGAGCGCATCCTCACCCGACTACAGCAGCGGAATCTGTCAGTAGCGCCAAGGACTACCAAGGCAACACACACTCGCTTGGAGAGGGAGGATCGTATGCATACGGGTCGGATTAGCGCCCCCCTGAATCCCGAAACGCCCGTTGGGCCGATGATTATTGGCTCCTGCGACGGGACCTTTCGCCCGCGATCTCACGCAGGTGGACGCTTTGGCTGCGGCTGGCAACTGGCGCTGCCCGATCAATTGCGCTGGGGACGGCGTACCCGTCCTCTAACCCGAGGGGACTCATCGCACAGCGCTGAGTTAGAGGCACTGCTGGCCTTACTCGACGCCTATCTAACCTCCC
>JBBSAN010000426.1:0-6323 GCA_038252265.1 Chloroflexia bacterium | reverse complement strand
GTTGCGAGTTGCGAGTTGGTTTTGTAAAGGCAGGATAGCATAGCCGGGGAAGGGTTGTCAACGTATGATTATGGCTCTTGTAAAGTTAAGCAGTGCTGACCTCTCTCAAGCTGTCATCCTGAGCGCAGCGAAGGATCTTGTTGGGGCCGCCCGATTGTTGACGAAGATCAGTGCATTTGCCTCCGCACCTTTGGCCGCCAATAAGATCCTTCGCTGCGCTCAGGATGACAGCCTGGGATTTTGCAACAGTCGTCCAAAGTTGAACTACAGCGCAAAGACCAGATCATCACTCCCTCTGCCTGCCGGGGCTGTCCGTTGGTACAGGGACGAGATCCGCCCGGCGTCCGTGGCGGCGGGGGTGGGGGTGGGGTAGACTGATAAGAGCGCGGATCGATCCGCCGATCAACCTAATCAAGAAAGTGAGCATTGACATGACAAACCCATCTTCTCCTATTGCTTTAGTAACCGGGGCCTCGCGGGGCCTGGGACTGGCCCTGGCACGCGGGCTGGCTGCGCAGGGCTGGCGCTTGATCATCACCGCGCGCGGGGCCGATGCGCTAGAAGCCGCCCGCGCCGAACTGGCCGGGCTGACCACCGTAACCGCCCTCCCCGGCGATGTGGGCGACGCCACACACCGAGCCGCCCTGGTCGCGGCGGCGCACACGCTCGGCGGCCTGGATGCGCTGGTGAACAACGCGGGCATCCTCGGCCCCAGCCCGCAACCGGCCCTGCTCGACTACCCGCTGGACACGCTGGCCGCCGTCTATCAGGCCAACGTGATCGCTCCATTGGGGATGATTCAGGCGGCGCAGGAGGTATTGAAGGACGGCGCGTGCGTGCTGAACATCACCAGCGACGCCGCCGTAGAACCCTACGAGGGCTGGGGCGGCTACGGGTCGAGCAAGGCCGCGCTGGAACAACTGTCGCACATCCTCGCGGCAGAGAACCCGCAGTGGCGCGTCTACTGGGTGGATCCCGGCGACATGCGGACGCAGATGCACCAGGAGGCCTTCCCCGGCGAAGACATCAGCGACCGCCCGCTGCCCGAAACGAGCGTGCCCGGCCTGCTGGCGATCCTGACCGGCAGCCGCCCCAGCGGGCGCTACCAGGCGCGGGCAGTGGAACCCACCGGTAGCGAGGCCGGTGCCCCGGCCCCCGAGGCGGCGTTGAGCCAGGTATAGCTATGACGACCAAGCTTCTTTTGCCGAACGCGCCACCGTTGCCCACCGCTAATGCCTGCCGGACGCTAACCGGGATGCTCGATTTTGACCTACCCCCGGAACTGGAAGCCATGGAGCCGCCCGAAGCGCGCGGCCTGGCCCGCGATATGGTCCGCCTGATGGTGACCTACCGGGCCGATCACCGGGTGGTGCATACCCGCTTTCGAGAGTTGGGCGACTGGCTGGCGCCGGGCGATGTGCTGGTGATCAACACCAGCGGCACGCTCAACGCGGCGCTCCCGGCCAGCCGCGCCGATGGCACCCCCGTCGAACTGCACCTCTCCACCCATCTCCCGGCGGACCTGTGGGTGATGGAGGTGCGCCTGCCGAGCGGGGAGACGACCTTGCCCTTCTACGATGCGGTGCCGGGCGAGGTGCTGCGCCTGCCGGGGGGCGGGCGGGCGATCCTGCACACGCCCCATCGTCAGGACCGCCACACCGCCCCCGCTGCCCCAACCCGCCTGTGGATCGCCACACTCGATCTGCCCGGCCCGCTGGGGGCCTACCTCGATCGGCACGGCTTCCCGATCCGTTACAGCTACGTCAAAGCGGGCTGGCCGATCCGCTACTACCAGACCGTCTACGCCACCGAGCCGGGCAGTGCCGAGATGCCGTCGGCGGGCCGGGCGTTCACGGCGGAGCTAATTACCGACCTCGTGGCGCGGGGGGTGCAGATTGCCCCGTTGATCCTCCACACCGGAGTCGCCAGCCTGGAGGACCACGAGCCGCCCTACGAAGAATTCTACCGGGTGCCCGGGGAGACGGCCCGGCTGGTCAATGCCGCCCACGCGGCGGGCCAGCGGGTGATCGCCGTCGGCACCACCTGCGTGCGGGCGCTGGAAACCGTCACCGGCACGGACGGCATCACCCATCCCGGCACCGGCTGGACCGATCTGGTGATCACGCCGGAGCGCGGCATCCGCGCCGTGGACGCTCTGTTGACCGGGCTGCACGAACCCCGCGCCACCCACCTGGCGATGCTCGAAGCCCTGGCCGGGCGGGCGCACCTGGAAGTCGCCTACGCCGCCGCCCTCCAGGAACGCTACCTCTGGCACGAATTCGGGGATTTGCACCTGATCCTGCCCTGAGCCGAGGTACGAGGTACGAGGTACGAGGTATGGTACGAGGGATCAGGATCAAGAATAAGGCTTACGCAATACGCAATACGCAATACGCATCACGCATCACGCATCACGTCCGCCTAATCCAGCACCGCCCGCTCGGGATGCACCCAGCGCATACAGACGGCGGCGGCCACGCCCAGCACCCCGGCGAAGATGAACGCCGCTCGGAAGTCGGGGTGATCCGGCCCGCCGCCCAGGGCGTCGGACAGGCCCCCGGCCAGCACCGATCCCAGCGGGGCGGCGAAGGACCAGAGCGCCGACCCCAGCCCGATAAACTCGGCAGTGCGCTTGCGCGGGACGAGGTCGGTAAGCAGGGGGTTGATCACGCTCAAGCAGGCCGCACCCAGGCCCACCACTCCTAGCGCGAGGGTGCCCTGCACCAGATCGGCACTTTGCGAGCCGACGATGGCGGCGATACCGAAAATGAGCAGCCCGGCGATGAGCATCCGCTTCTTGCCGATCCGGTCGGCCAGGTAGCCCGCCGGGACACAGAAGATCACCTGGGCAACCACATAGGACAGCGGCAGGAAGAAGGCTTCGCCGGTGGTGGCGTGGAGCACGTTCCGGGCGAACAGGGTAAGGAACGGGGCCGCTCCGCCCGATCCGACCCAGAACAGTGCCGTGCCCAGCATGAACTTGGCCGCCTCCGGGTAGGCGAGGATGCTCTGGAGGTAGAGGCGGAGGTTGGGTCGGGTGCGGGGCGTTTCCACATGGACGGGCAGCGGCGGCTCTTTGACCGTGAAGAAGGTAAAGGCCCACGTCACCATCAGGAAGGTGATGGTGATCCCGAAGACCCACGGCTCATAGTCGGCCCACAGGAAAGTCGCCACCAGATTGAAGACGATGATGCCGATCGCCGTCGTCAGGCCGATGATCCCGCCGACGCGCCCGCGCTGCTCCGCAGGAAAGAGGTCGGCCAGGAGCGCGTACCAGGGGTCGGCGGCAGTATAGAGGAAGAACGCGCCGATGGTCACCAGACCGAGCATGATCCAGAACGGCGGATGCAGTGCCAGCAGCCCCAGCGAGAGGGCCATCAGCGGCACCCCAAACAGGAAGACCGGGCGGCGGCGTCCCAGCGGCGTGCGGGTCCGGTCGCTGAGCCGTCCCACAATCGGCTGCACAAACGCGCCCACAAACGACCGCTCATTGGCGAGCAGCCCGATCAAGGCCGACGGCACCTTATACGTTTCCAGGTAGAGCGGCATCCCGAAGTTGAACAGGGCGAAGACCGCCTGCGACCCCAGGTTGGCGACGCTGTAGCGGATCGCCAGGTTGACATCGAAGGGGGCCGGGGCGTCGGCTACCTGCTCCACGCTCACCGGCGCAGGGGGCGGTCCATAGGATGGACTGTTACTGACTGAAGTCTCCATGGGCGTTGCTCCTTTATGCGATGGTGCGGGGCTGCTGATCAACACAATGGCGGTGTGAACCTTGTCCCGATTATAGCACCCGAGTTAAGCCCTGCTATCCGTAAATCTACTGAATTCGCATAGAAATCTATTCTACCACAGGAAGTAGGAAGCCGTAGGGAATATTCGGGGTTGGCTCGGGCGATCTCAACGCCCGGTGAGATCGCACCGTGTGGGTACAGCGAAAGCGGGCTGCTAGGCGGCAGGAGCGTCGGGGACAGGGGTTGCCTGCATCTGGCGGAGGGGAGAGAGGAAGACCCAGGCTGCCGCCAGTACGCTGCCGCCTGCCGCGATCAGCAGCGTCGCCTCCTCGGTGTGCCCATGTTCAGTGCCTGAACAACAGCGTTGATCATACGGTGCCCCCGCCCTTCGCGGCATCGGGCCAGCGGTGTATTTGCGGGTACATCGGATGGGTGCGCCGGGGGCACGAAATTCGGGGGATTCCTTATACTTCTCTTACGCTTTGCCCCCCGGCCTTTACACTTCTCTTATGCTGCTTCCTCTATAATTAGAGTAGCACACGCGCAGGGACCGCTTACTGGGCCGGGCGCGGGCGCACCTATTCAGGCGATGTGTGCGGCGATAAAGGCGGCCTCTGGCCGGTCGCCGGGGATCCAGTGGCGACAGACCGGCGTGCGCTGGGATTGGGAAAGAGGTTGCACGATGATTCTTAAATCGGTGTTAGTTGTCGAAGACGATGCGCGGCTCCGTGGCATTATTGCCCGCAACCTGGAACTCCTCGGTTATATGGTGTTCGAGGCGGGGACGTTCCGCGAGGCGACGGAGCAGATGGCGATCAAGCCCGCGCTGCTGCTGCTCGATATCACCCTGCCGGATGCGACCGGCTGGGACCTGGCCGGGTGGCTGGAGTCGTTTACCACTCCGCCGCCGATCATTGTGATTTCGGGGACTCCCCCCGATGCTAAACACCTGCGCCACTTCCATCCGGTGGCCTTCTTGCCCAAGCCGTTTGCGATTGGCGATCTACTGGCACTGGTCAAGCAGCAAGTCCCGCTTGCCACGAACGTAGCAAGCTAGCCGGGTGCGGCTTCGTCCGCGCCTCCCGGCCCTATCCCGCTCCGGCAACACTACAAAGGCGGCTCCCCCCCGGGGAGCCGCCTTTGTGTTGCGCCGGGAACGTCGCCGCACCCGGCAGGGGTTACTTGATGATGGCCGGGGTGCCCGGCGCGCAGTTCACCGGGAAGAAGGTGTTGGTGGCGATCTTCACCGCCTGCGCCCGCGTGATGTTGTTGCAAGGGCGGTAGTAGGGCAGGTTGCCGGGGCCGCAGGTTTCGGGCAGCCCGGTGCAGACGTTGATCACGCCTGAGCCGCACTCGTAGCCGCTGACCACGCCGCGCCGCGCCAGCCGCTCGATGTAGAGGTAGAACGGGTCGTTGCCCGGCACATCGGCGAAGCTCTGCGAGCCGGGAGGTGGGGTGTCGTTGAAGCCCGCCGCGTTCGAGGCGATCTTCGCCAACTGGCCGCGGGTGAGGTTGTTGTAGGGGCGGAAGTAGGGCCGGTTGGCCGGGGCCACGCACGGCTCACCGGGCGACCCGCAGGCGTAGCCGTTGATGGCGCCCCGGCTTGCCATCCGCTCCACCCAGATATAGTAGACGCTGCTGGACGGGACATCCTCAAACGTCTGGGTAGTGGGGACATCGGTGAAGCCTGCCGAGTTGGCGATGACCTTGGCGGCCTGGCCGCGGGTGATGTTGTTGTAGGGGCGGAACGTGCCGTCGGGATAGCCCCCGATCAGGCCCCGGCAGCTCAGGCAGCGGATGTAGATGTAGAACGGGTTGTACTGGTCCACATCGGTGAAGGTCGGGCAGACGCTCGGCGTGGCTGTCACCGTGGGGGTGAACGTCGGCAGCTCGGTGTTGGCCGGGCGCGGCGTCGGGGTGGTTGTGGCCGTACCGGTCGGCACGCTCATGGGGGTGTCGGTGGGCGTGCCGGTCGGGAGGCCTGTCCCGGTTGCAGTTGGCGTGGTCGTCGCGCTCGGCGGGACCGTGCTGCTCGGCGTGACCGTCGTCGTGCCGGTCGGCACGCTCACGGGGGTGTCGGTCGCCGTGCTGGTCGGCCCGGTTCCCGGCGTCTGGGTGCTCGTCGTGGTCGCCCCCGGCGTGACCGTGCTAACCGCTGTACTGGTGGCCGTCCCTGTGGGGACGTTCGTCGGCGTATCGGTCGGCGTATTCGTCGGCGTGTTGGTCGGGGTGTTCGTCGGGGTGCTCGTCGGCGTGTTCGTCACCGTGCTTGTGACTGTGGCCGTGTTCGTCGGCGTGTTCGTTGGCGTGTTCGTTGGCGTATCGGTCGGGGTGTTCGTCGGCGTGTTGGTCGGCGTATTCGTCGGGGTATTCGTCGGGGTATTGGTGGATGTATTGGTCGGGGTGTTGGTCGGTGTCTGGGTCGGCGTGTTCGTTGCCGTGTTCGTCGGGGTGTTGGTGGCCGTGAACGTCGGCGTGTTGGTTGGGGTGTTCGTCGCTGTCGCGGTGAACGTTGGCGTGTTGGTCGGCGTGTTGGTGGCCGTGGCCGTGAACGTCGGAGTATTGGTCGGCGTGTTGGTCGGGGTATTC
>JBBSAN010000425.1:0-6333 GCA_038252265.1 Chloroflexia bacterium | reverse complement strand
CCCCGGCCTGCCGGATCACCCAGGCCAGCGTGCCGGTATCCAGATGGTAGGCCAGTAGGGCCGAGCCGTAGGGATCGCCGGGCGCGCCTGCGGGTTGGGCGGTCCAGACCACCACAGTGCCGTGCATGAGCGGTACCGCCTGGATCGAGGCATTGGCGGCGATCAAGCGTGGGGTCTTGCTGCTGATGGTGTAGAGCGTGACCGGGAGGCCGTCCTGGCCGCGCGGCCCTCCGGTCCAGACCACATGATCGCCCGCGATGCTGTAGCCACTGTACCCACGTTCGCCGCCGAAGCAGTCAAACCGGCTAATCACCCGGTCCACGATGGAGCCGTCCAGCTTGCGGAGGTGCAGGGTACATTCCTCCATCGCGGGCAGGCTCATCGGTGCCGTGAAGGCGGGGTCGGGGGTGGCCGGGGGCGTGCCTGCCGGGGCGGTCGGCGTGGAGAACGGGGCGTGCTCCTGCCAGAGGAGCACGCCATCGGCGGCTACCGGGTTGCTGCCCACCGGGCTGATCTGGGTCTCCTGGCCGGTCGCCAGGGAGCGGGCGATGAGGCCCGCCTGGGTTGGAGCGACCCCGTAAAGCGGGAACCGGGTATAATAAAGCACCCCGCCAGCCACGGCCATCTGACCGAGGCCCGCACTCGCCCCGCTCGTTTCCAACACCGTGAACAGGCGGCCCGCCCGCAGATCGTAGCCGCGCACGGTGACGACCGGATTGGGCGGATGGCGCTCGATCCAGACCACCGTCTGTCCATCGTTGGCAAACCCGGAGACTTCGTAGCCCAGGCCGGGCAGGTCTTCCAGCACCCGCTCTTGCCCGCCCAGCGGCTCGTAGGCCACGACCTGGTACCCTGTTGCCGATCCTCGGAACAGGAAGAGGTATGGTCCCACCCCGGCGCTGATCCCTGTCGGCACGGGCGCGGGCAAGGTGATCTGCTGGGGCGATACCTCGGGTACCGGGGAAGCCGACGGTGGAGAGGCCGCACAGGGGCCGGGCCGGTAGCCGATCAGCGTGCTGCGTATCAGGCCCGACACGCCGTCTACATAGGTGGCCGCCAGCCAGATCGGGCCGCCCACCTGCCGAACCAGGCCCACGGTATGAGAGGATGGCGGCAATACAGGTTGCGGTACATGCGACCAGCCCGCCGGGGTCCAATGGAGCACCTGGGCGGGCACATTCTGCCCCTCGGTGCTGCCCAGCACCCACACATCGTCTGCGTCGCCCACCAGCGGGGAGTAGAGCACGCTGGTGCCGCCCAGGGGCCGGGGCAGCACCTGCCAGCCCTGTCCGTCCCAGCGCAGCAGCAGCGGTTGGTGGTTGGGCGTGCGCCCGGCGACCCAGACGTGGACCGGGTCGGTGCCCGCCACGCCGGTCAGCGCGCCCACCCCGGCGGGCAGCGGCACCGGCTGCCAGCGCGTGCCGTCCCAGTGCAGGACCACGCCGCTATCCGGCCCGCGTGTGCCCACGGTCCAGACATCGTTGGGGGCGAGCGCGGCCAGGCCCCCCAGATCGACATCGGCGCTACCCAGCGGGGGCGTGGTCGGCTGCCAGGCCGTGCCGGTCCAGTGCCAGAGCAGCAGGCCGCCCGTCCCATCCATATTGCTATAGACCCCCGCCGCCCAGGCCTCCGCCGCCCCCGTCGCCGCGAAGGCGCGCCACTCGTTGCGGTAGGTGCCGGTGGTGGGCTGCGGGATTTCAGCCCAGCGCGGGCCGTCCCCATGCAGCAGGATCGCCGGGCCGGGAGGCCGCTCCGTGCCCCCCACCGGCCAGATGCCGTCCCTGGTGACGATACCCCAGGCCGTCGCACCGAGGGTGGGGCGGAGCGGCGCGGCGGGCACACTCTGCCACCCCTGCCCATCCTCGCGCACGATGAGCGGCCCCCCGCCGCGCCCATTATCGACGGTCCCGAACGCCCAGGCGGTGGCTCCCTCCGCCCCGATGCTCTTTATATCCTCGCTGGCCCCGGCGGGCAGGGCGGCTTGCGTCCAGCACCCGTTCTCGGTCGGCTCCTGGCCTCCAGGGGCGCTGACTACCGGGGGCGGCGGCGCGGGCAGTGCGGTCCCGACCTGACCGGTGGGGATCGGCGGCGGGCCGGGGCAGGCACCGGGGCGGTAGCGGACAATGAGGGCGTGGGTCAGGGCCGACAGGGAGTCGCGATAGGAACCCGCCAGCAGGAGCGTGCCGTCGGGCTGGCGCGCCAGTGCGACGATGTGCGCGGCGGGGGGCACCAGGGGCTGCGGCACGCCTGACCAGCCCGCCGGGGTCCAATGGAGCACCTGGGCGGGCACGTCCTGCCCCTCGGTGCTACCGAGCACCCACACATCGTCGGTGGCCCCAGCGACCGGGGAATAGAGCACGCTGGTGCCGCCGAGGGGCCGGGGCAAGACCTGCCAGGCCTGCCCGTCCCAGCGCAGCAGCAGCGGTTGGTGGTCAGGCGTGCGCCCGGCAGCCCAGACATGGGTCGGGTCGGTGCCCGCCACGCCGGTCAGCGCGCCCACCCCGGTGGGCAGCGGCACTGCTTGCCAGCCTGTGCCGTCCCAATGCAGGGCCACACCACTGTCCGGGCCGCGCGTGCCTACCGCCCACACCTCGCGCGGGCTGATGGCTCCCAGGCCCAGCAGATCGACCTCGGTGGGCAGCGCCGGGGGCGTGGTCGGCTGCCAGGCCGCGCCGGTCCAATGCCAGAGCAGCACGCCCGCGCCATCCGGCCCGCCATAGTTGCCTGCCGCCCAGAAATCGTCCGGCCCGGCGACGGCATAGGCGCGCCAGGTGTTGTTGGTGGTGGCCGTGGTGAACGGCGGAATTTCGGCCCAGCGGCTGCCGTCCCAGTGCAGCGGGATCGCCGGGCCGGGGGGTCGCTCTGTGCCCCCCACCGGCCAGATGCCGGTCGGGCTGACGATGCCCCAGGCGGCGGTGCTGCGGGTGGGGCTGACCGGCGGGGCAGGCAGCCCGGCCCATCCGGACCCGCTGTCGTGCAGGAGCAGCGGAGCCGTTGCGCCGCCATCGCTGGTCGTGCCAAACGCCCAGGCTCCCGCCCCGTCGGCCAGGATGGTCTGTAGTTCGGCGTTGGGAGCAGTCACCGGCAGGGCGAGCGGGGTCCAGCAGCCGTTGTCGGGCACGGGGGTGGTGGTCGCGTTGACTATGGGGGCAAATGCCGTGTGCTGCCCGGCGACGACCACCCACGCCGTCAGGCTCGCTCCACCGATCAAGCCCACCAGGACCAGCAAGATCGCGCCCGGCCCGCTGTTGCGCCAGGATGTGCGTGCCGCAGAGTTGTTCATGCGTCTCCTCCTCGCCACCGGAACCCCACCCGGCACCGGACACCGGGCACCGCGACCGCGCAACTGCCGGTCTTAGGATCATGACGAATGGAACGTGCTGTGGTTGCGCCCGCGCTGCTCCGGGAAGCGGGCGGCGCGGGCACCGGCTAGAGGTAGTGCGTCTGGTTCTCGGCGCGCAGTTGCTCCACGACCTTCTTCACATCCTGGTTGCGGGCGCGGGCACAGACCAGCAGGGCATCGCCGGTATCCACGATGAGCAAGTTGTCCACCCCCACGGTGGCGATCACCTTGCCGGGGACGGTGCCGTAGATCAGCGAGTGATGGGTATCAATGTTGACGTGCTGCCCGACTACCGCGTTCTGGTGGGGGTTGGGCTGTGCGGCGGTCAGCAACTCGGCTACCACCGACCAGTCGCCCACGTCGCTCCAGCCGAAATCTGCCGGGATCACGGCCATATGGACCGATTTCTCGGCGATGCCCACGTCAATCGTCTCGGTGCGGATCTCGTTCCAGATGCGGGGGAGGGTGGTCGCGTAGTCCTCGTGCCCGGCAGCGGCGGCGATGGCCTGGAGTTGGGCCATCAGTTGCGGCTGGTGGTGGGCATATTCGGCCAGGATCGTGGAGAGTTGCCAGAGGAACATGCCGCTGTTCCAGCTATAGAGGCCGGTCGCCAGATAGCCTTCAGCGGTGGCGCGGGGGGGCTTCTCGACAAAGCGGGCGACGCGGTAGGCCGGGTGCCCGCCGGGGTAAGGCAGGGCGTCGCCCCGCTCGATGTAGCCGTAGCCGGTGTGTGGTGCGCTGGGGGTGATGCCCAGGGTGACAATATAGCCCCCCGCGGCCAGCCGTGCGCCGTCGCGCACCACCGCCTGGAACTCGGGCGCATCGGTGATCACATGGTCGGCGTGGAACGAGCCGATGACCGGGTCCGTCTCGCCGCGTTCGGCGGCCAGGCGGGCGATGTGGAGCAGGGCCAGGCCGATGGCCGGGGCGGTGCCCCGCGCCGCCGGTTCGGCCAGGATATTCTCCGGCGGCAGGTCGGGCAACTGCGCGCGGGCGGGCGCGGCGTGCGGCTCGCCGGTGACCAGCACAATATTTTCGGGCGGCATCAAGGGTCGCAGGCGGGCGACGGTTTCCTGGAGCAGCGATTGGGGAGAGAACAGGTCGAGCAGTTGCTTGGGGGTCTGGTTCCGGCTGCGCGGCCACAGCCGCGATCCGGCCCCGCCAGCCATGATGATACCATACATGGGGGGGTTCCTTTATAAGCAGCGAGCAGCGAGCAGCGAGCAGCGAGATACGTGATGCGTGATGCGTGATGCGTGATAAGAAGTTAGGGATCAGGGATCAGGATTAAAAACACGCATCACGCATCACGCATCACGCATCACGTGTCACTCCGTGTCGCTCACCTTGATCCAGCCGTGGCGCATGGCGTGGATCACGGCTTGCGTGCGGTCGTTGACGTTCAGCTTGCGCAGGATGGCGGTGATGTGGTTTTTCACCGTCTGATCGCTGATGTTCAGTTCGACGGCGATTTGCTTGTTGCTCCGGCCCCGGGCGATGCAATCGAGGATTTCGACTTCGCGCCCGGTGAGCGGGGCGAAGACCATGCCGCCTTCCGACTCCTGGGTGGTCAACTCGCGGAATTGCTTGAGCACGCGCGAGGCGACAAAGGGGCGCGAGAGGACGTTCTCGTTGATCAGATAGTGCCCCTGGGCGACCAGGCGGGTGATCTGCAACAACTGTTCGGGGCTGATATCTTTGGGCGAGTAGGCCGCCGCCCCCACCTTGATCGCATTGAACAACTGCTCATCGTCTTCGTACACGGTGAGGATGATCAAGGCGGTTTGGGGATGGCGGCGGCGCACCACGCGGGCCACTTCGAGGCCGTTCAGCCCCGGCAGGTTGATATCAACCAGCATTACATCGGGGCCGAGTTGTTCGGCCAGTTTGATCGCCTGCTGCCCATCGGCAGCCTCTCCGACGATCTCGAATTCTCCGCTCGCTTCGAGCGTATAACGCACGCCCTGGCGAAACAGCGGATGATCATCCACGACGAGCACGCGACTGCGGTCCATGAGTCTGCCTCCTGATCCTGGTACACATGGAGAGGGGCTACCCTCGGCATTGCCGGGGGTTTAGTTGGCCCCGTCTCCGCTAGATTCTGGTTCGATGACCGGCACGGTCAAGGTCAATTTGGTCCCGTACCCCGGTCGGCTGGTCACGGCGAGCGTGCCACCGATGATCGTGGCCCGTTCGCGCATACTGACCAGCCCGGATCCAACCCGCGTGGCCGAGGCTCCCAGATCAAACCCCCGCCCATTGTCCGCGATCGTGATCTCCCAGCCCCCCTCACCCTGCCGGGCAAAGGCCAGGTCCACCTGCGTGGCCTCGGCGTGTTTGATCACGTTATGGATGGCTTCCTGGATGATACGGAAAACCGCCATTTCCTGGTCATTGGACAGGCTAATTTGTTCGGGTAAGACGGCCCCGATGGTGAGCAGGCCTTGATCCTGGGTGTCCTGGATCAGCCGCCGCAGGGTGGTGACGAGACCCACTTCGCTCAACGAGGCCGGGCGCAGGTTGAACAGGAAGCGGCGGACATCCCGCAACCCCTCCCGCACCGCGCCGCGTAACCGGGCCAACTCGGTTAGCGCCTCGCCGGGCTTTTGGGCCACCAGTTGTTCACACAATTGCAGGCGCAGGAGGGTATTGGTCAAGACCTGCGCCGGGCCGTCATGGATCTCGCGGGCAAGCCGTGACCGCTCGACCTCCTGGCCCTGGATCAGCTGCGCCCGCATGACGAGCGCCCACGGGTCCTCGTCCCCCCCGGTGCCAGCCATGCGCTCCGCGCTCAATTCGAGTTGCCGCAGGAGCCAGCCCAGCCGGGTATGCAGTTGTTCCAGGCGGGCATGGGCGCGGCGCAGGGCCACTCCCCGTCCCGTCAGGTGCTCCGCCTGGGCCTGCGCTGCCGCCAGTTGCTGGCGCAACGGCGCGGCTTCGCTCTCGCTGGCGCGGGCCAGCAGGTCGCCGACAAAGCGTTCGCGGTAGTG